>JAFLTA010000001.1:0-50660 GCA_022510685.1 Lachnospiraceae bacterium
TGCTTAAGTCTGGTTTTTTCAGACTTTATGCACCATTACGCTGTTCACCAAGCGAAAGCGTGTCCCAAAGTGAAAACTTTAATTGACATTCACAATTCGAAGAATGAATGCAAAATGACGGATGGATGAACAAACTGTACCTTTTGACACTTGAATCCTAATATACAATAAAATGCGCAGGACATTTGCCATCCTGCGCATTTATATCATCGTTCTATTTCCAATCTTACACCGGATATGCCTTACTTTCTGTATCTGCTTTTCCGGCATCCACTTTACTCTGCTGTGCCTCACGATACTTAAAGAACTCCATGGCAACCTGCGGGAACAATGCATAGGATAATACATCCTCGTCCTGCTGCTTATACTGTGCCATTTCTTTCTCCAAACCTTCAAGCTGCGGCTCAATCAAATCAGCCGGACGACATGTAATTGCCTCCTCGTCACCGATACACTTCTTCTGTACCTCCGGGTCAAAAGGCTTTACAGTCTGACCAAACTGACCGGAGAGAAGCTTCTTGGACTCCTTGGTCGCCATCTTATAACGCTCACCGGAAACCACATTCAAAACTGCCTGTGTTCCTACAATCTGAGAAGATGGTGTTACCAATGGCGGCTCACCGAAGTCTTTACGCACTCTCGGCACTTCCTCTAACACCTGCTCATATTTATCTTCCTGTCCCATCTCTTTTAACTGGGACACAAGGTTACTAAGCATTCCACCCGGCACCTGATAACGAAGTGTCTGAATATTAACACCCAGCACCTTGGTATTCATGAGACCGCTCTTTAACGCTTCCTCACGCATCGGACGGAAATAATCGGCAATTTCTGCCAGTTTTTCCTGATCCAGACCGGTATCATATTCCGTACCCTTAAATGCCTCAACCATAACCTCTGTAGCCGGCTGACTGGTACCCATAGCAAATGGACTCATAGCGGTATCAATAATATCACAGCCTGCCTCAACAGCCTTCATATAAGTCATAGCTGCTACACCGGAAGTATAATGTGTATGCAGATCTATCGGAATATCTACCGACTCTTTTAACGCCTGTACCAGCTCGGTCGCCTTTACCGGCACCAAAAGACCTGCCATATCCTTGATACACAAGGATTTTGCACCCAAATCCTCGATGCGCTTAGCCATATCTTTCCAGTAATCTAATGTATAAGCGTCTCCCAAGGTGTAGGACAATGCAATCTGAGCATGACCGTTTTCCTTGTTGGCTGCCTTCACTGCTGTCTCCAGATTACGGATATCATTCAGACAGTCAAAGATACGAATAATATCAATACCGTTGGCAATGGATTTCTGCACGAAATACTCCACCACATCATCTGCATAATGGTTGTATCCCAGGATATTCTGCCCACGGAACAACATCTGCAGTTTTGTCTTCTTAAATCCTGCCTTTAATTTACGAAGTCTCTCCCATGGATCCTCTTTCAGGAAACGTAAAGAAGCATCAAATGTAGCTCCTCCCCAGCACTCTACTGCATGGTAGCCAACCTCGTCCATCTTGTCAATAATCGGAAGCATCTGCTCTGTCGTCATACGGGTTGCAATCAGAGACTGATGCGCATCACGAAGAATGGTCTCCGTAATTTTCAATGGTTTTTTTTCTGCCATATTTCTCCTCTTTTCTGCGCCTCATCGGGGAACGGTGTCCCTTCTACCGGCATCGTGTCACATCAATCATAAAACTGAATACCGGTCTGCGCCTAAATTCATTGTTGTCCTGATTCATCAAATACCAAAGATTGCCATAAATACACCGGCGGCAACCGCTGTACCGATAACACCTGCCACGTTTGGTCCCATAGCATGCATAAGCAGGAAGTTGGTCGGATCTGCCTCTGCACCCACTTTCTGTGATACACGCGCCGCCATCGGCACTGCAGATACTCCCGCCGAGCCAATCAGCGGATTTACCTTTCCCTTCGTCACTGCACACATAAGCTTACCAAACAGCACTCCGGCTGTGGTTCCCACTGCAAATGCAATCAGACCCAAAGCTACAATCTTAAGAGTAGTCACTTTCAGGAATGCCTCTGCACTGGTAGATGCTCCGACAGAAGTACCAAGCAGGATAACTACAATGTACATCAAAGCATTGGTTGCTGTCTCTGCCAGCTGCTTTACCACACCGGACTCCTTGAATAAGTTACCAAGCATGAGCATACCTACTAACGGTGCTGTCGTAGGAAGCAGCAGACATACGATAATGGTAACGATAATCGGGAATAAAATCCTCTCTAATTTAGAGACCGGACGAAGCTGCTGCATCTTAATCTTGCGCTCTTTCTCCGTAGTAAATAACTTCATAATCGGCGGCTGGATAATCGGCACCAGAGACATATAGGAATACGCTGCCACCGCAATCGGACCCATATACTCGGTCTGGTTCAATTTACCGCACAGGAAGATGGATGTCGGACCATCCGCTCCACCGATAATGGAAATCGCTGCCGCTGCTTTGTCTGAAAATCCCAGCCAGATAGCAATCAGATAAGCGGTAAAAATACCGAACTGTGCTGCAGCTCCCAACAGAAAGCTCATAGGATTTGCAATCAGCGGACCGAAATCCGTCATTGCACCTACACCTAAGAAAATCAAGGAAGGCAGAATACTCCACTCATCCAAAATATAGAAATAATGTAACAAACCGCCTACACCGTTAGATGTCTCCTCGGGACTTGCCATGATATCCGGATAAATATTTACCAGAATCATACCAAATGCAATAGGAACTAACAGCAAAGGCTCATATTCTTTTTTAATCGCCAGATAGAGAAATATACAGCCGACAATAATCATCAGATAATTGCCTAATGTCAAACTGCCAAATGCGGTCTGACCAGCCAAATTCTCCAGCGTTTCAATCACGTAATCCAATGTATAGTCCCTCCTAATTCAATGTTGCAAGAACTGCTCCAGCTTCTACAGAATCACCGGCTCCCACATCTACACTGGCAACCGTTCCGTCCTCAGGTGCAACCACCTCATTCTCCATCTTCATTGCCTCGAGAATCATAAGAACCTCGCCCTTCTTCACGCTCTGTCCGGCATTTACCTTGACAGACAAAATCTTACCGGGCATCGGGGCATTCACCTTAACGGCACCCTGACCGCCGGCAGAAGCCTTCGGTGCTGCCTTTGGTGCAGCTTTCGGAGCCGCTGCCACTGGTGCTGCAGGAGCTGCACCGCCTGCACCCTCCTCCACGGTTACGTCATAAACGGTTCCATTCACAGTAATCGTATAATTTTTCATTGATTTTATCCTCCAATTCTAATTCTTTTACTTATCGACGCACAATAGAACGAACAATCAATCCATCTGCGCTCTCACTTTCAGTTGCCGCCGCAATCGCTGCAGTAATGACAGCAACCAATTCCAAATCATCCACTAAATTCTCCGTGCTCTCCACACTCTTTGCTTGTGTTGGTGCTGATGCCGGTGCTGCCACCGGAATCGGTGCCACTTTAACCTGTTTACGCCGGCTTGAACTTCTGCCGTCCCGAACAACACCAATAATCTTAAATCCACTGATGATGAAAGAGATAAAAAGCAATACAACGAATACAATAGTGATACTCATTACCGTATTCAAACCGGCTCTCGCCATTTTTTGCTTCATGGTCTTGTATTCTTCAATCTTCTCTGTGGTCTTATTGCCGTCCTTATCATAGGACACGGAATAAATAAACTGTTTTCCTTCTGTCGTTCGGATGGTTTCGTTTACAGTAGCAGAATCTGCACTGATGGTAAACTCTGTCTTCACCTTTTTATCCATCTCGCTGCCGTACTTTTTCTTGTACTTGACAGCCTCATCGTACTCCGCAATCTGCTCCATTGCGGTATCACGCTGCTCCAGATAGGAATTCCACTCATCTTCACTGAGCTGGTCTTTCATTCCATCATAATATTCAATCGCTGATTTCAACTGCTCCGACTGACCTGCATGGTCTGTCCCGAACCATTTCTCCAGGTTTTTGTCGGTTTCCTTTTCCAACTTCTTCTCGTTGAAATTTTTATTTTGCTTTGTCAGGCTGACATTACAACCCGCCACCAACAAAGCGCAGGTGAGAATGCAGAGAATGAACGATACTTTCTTCTTCATATAGCCTCTCCTCACTTAGATGGTTCCATGTTTCTTGCCAATGGGATACTCACTTTTTGAAAACAGCATTTCAAATGCATATAACAACTGTTTTCTGGCACTTGCCGGTTCAATCACAGAATCAACATAACCTCTCGCTGCTGCTGCCTCTGTACCGGACTGTGCAGTAAATTCTGCCGCTTTCTCTGCCAAATCCACATCCTTGTCATCTGCATACATAATCTTCGCTGCCACTCCGGCATCCATCATTCCAATCTGCGCATCCGGAAGTGCAAATACCATGTCAGCACCGATGTGCTTGGAATTCATCGTAATGTACGCACTGCCGTATGCCTTACCGGTTATCAGATTCACTTTCGGTACTTCTGCCTCCGCAAATGCGGCTGTCAGTTTTGCCACTGCGGATGCAATGGTTCTCTCCTCCTCTACGGAAGCTGCAAAACCTTCCACATTCGTCAGTGTCATGACCGGAATATTAAACGCATCACAAGTTTTCACGAAGGAAGCTGCTTTTTCACAACCTGCCGTAGTAAGGCGTGCCTCGTAAGATGCACACTCCTCACCATTATCGTCAAACTCTTTCGTACGGTTTGCCACTGCGCCGACTGTAATTCCGTCAAAACACAGGAAACCGGTAACCATTTCTTTAGCATATCCGCTCTTAACCTCCAGGAAGAAGTGATTATCTCCCAAATCAGCAAGAGCTACTGCCGGGTCTGCTGCCTCTGCCTCAAAGTCCGGCACCATCCGGTTGAGGTCATCCATGCATTCCTCGGAAAATGCCGTGTCATTATTGTTTGCCGGCAAGATAGAGATGAGAGCTCTCATCGCATTCAATACTTCCTCTTCTCCCTCCAATACGAAATCCACTGTGGAAGCAGTTTTCTGGAAGTCTGCATTTGCCGTATCCAGCTTCTCTGTATAATTTCCTTCCAGAGTATTCGGGGAATTCACAAAGAGCTTTGCCTCCTTCTGCTCCATAAATGTAAAATCACTCATAGCTGCCATCACAGCAACTCCGCCGCCACAATTGCCAAATATGGCACTGATCTGCGGTACTACACCGGAAGCTTTTGCCTTCATTTGATAAATCTTACCAAAACCTGCCAGTGCGTCTGTTGATTCCTGCAAGCGCATTCCCGCACAATCAATCAAACCAATCACAGGCACTCCCGTCTTCATTGCCAGTTCATAGATATGTGCAATCTTTTTGGAATGCATCTCTCCGATGGTCCCGTTCAATGCGGATGCATCCTGGCTATAAATATAAACCGGATTGTTTTGGATGAGTCCGTATCCCGTGACTACACCGTCCGCAGGTACCGACTTCTCCTGCATGTTGAAATCCGTGCTCCTTTTGGTAACGCCGGCACCAATTTCAACAAAACTGTTTTCGTCAACAAGCACCGCAATGCGGTCTTTTGCTGACAAAGCATTTGTGTTACTCATGTTCAGCCCTCCATATTCTGGTATTTATCCGACAATCTCCTCACCGAAAAGGAAATTGCCATAATAGAAACAAAATTTACACCAAGATAATTTTAGCCTTTTTACCATAAAATAGCAACCTTTTTTCTCATAAAATTTTCCAGAAGTCATAAGATAAATACAAATGTGTACATAAGGTGGTTTTTCATGTATTCTGTTTTACAAAAAATAATCGGTACAATCCTTTTTTCCGTAAGTATTTTTCTTGCCTCCGTTTCTCTCTGGAGCGGACTAAATACCATGGTGCTGCAGACGCCTGCTTTTATGCCCCGTGAGAGTATAGCCCCCCAAAAGACGGTACAGTATCATGCAAAGGAACTGGGAGTGACCGGAAAAGGCAAATCTACTCCCTCATCCCTATACGCAAACGGTGCCTGTCTGCTGGATGCTGACAGCGGCAGGGTACTCTTTCAAAAAAATGCCGACAAGAAACTGCCCATGGCAAGTACCACAAAAATCATGACCTGTATCATAGCACTTGAGCAAGGTAATCTGAAAGATACGGTAACCTTCTCCTCCTATGCTGCCTCCATGCCGGATGTGCAGTTAAACGCCAGAAGCGGAGAAAGCTTTTTGTTAAAGGATTTACTATATTCTCTCATGTTGGAATCCCACAATGATACAGCTGTCGCTATAGCAGAACATATCGGAGGCTCCGTGGAGGGATTTGCAGAAAAAATGAACCAGAAAGCAGCGGAACTGGGTCTTACAAACACCCATTTCGTCACCCCCAACGGCCTGGACGCAGATGGGCATTACACCACTGCCAAAGAACTGTGCCTGATTGCCGCTTACGCTGTGCAAAACGAAACATTCTGCAAAATCATCCGGACGAAATCTCATTCCTTTTCCAGCAAAAATAAACGGCGTACTTTTCGTGCCACAAATAAGGACGCCTTTCTGACTTCCTACTCCGGCGCCATCGGCATCAAGACAGGTTTTACCGGTGATGCCGGCTACTGTTTCTGCGGTGCCGCCAGAAGAAACGGCATCACTCTGATTTCCAGTGTACTTGCCAGCGGATGGCCTCCCCACAAAACTTATAAGTGGGCAGACACCCGAAAACTCATGAATTATGGATTTGCCAATTTCACTAATGCCACTCTGCCGGAAGCACCCACTCTTGAAAAACTTCCGGTTTACGGAGGACAAGAAACCATCATGCGTCTAAAACGCTCCAAACCTGCCACAGAGACAAAGCTCCTCCTCACCGGCACGGACACACTAAAAATCGAATATGACCTGCCGGAAAGCATTACTGCTCCTATTCGTGCAGGTGATATCATAGGCTATGAAAACTATTATCTAAATGATACACAACTGCAGAGTGTTCCTCTGGCAGCTGCCCATGCTGTACGGGAAGTAGATCCCCCGTATATGCTGAAACTCATTTCCAACCTGTTTTGTTTCCATGTTCTTGCATAACAACAAAAAGATGTCATACGAGATAGAGTTTCTCTTGCATTCTGTGCTGTTTCTCCATATACTGGAATTATCGGAAACACAGCACAGGAATGGAGACTACTATGGCACTGGATGGCATTGTAATAGCAAATATCGTACAGGAGTTGCAGACGACACTTGCCGGTGGGCGCATCACGAAGATTGCCCAACCGGAGAAGGACGAGCTTCTTTTGACTGTGAAGCAGAGCAGACAGGACGGGGACGGAAACACTCTGCGCAGTAAACATCTATTAACGATTTCCGTCAATCCCGGACTTCCCTTGATTTATCTGACAGAGGAAAATAAAACTTCCCCTTTGCAGGCACCTACATTTTGTATGGTACTGCGCAAACATCTGAATAACTGTAAGATATTATCCGTAGAACAGATTGAACTGGAACGAGTCATCCGCTTTCGTTTAGAACATTTAAACGAAATGGGTGACCTGTGTACCAAACTGTTATATGTGGAATTGATGGGAAAACACAGCAATATTATTTTCTGTGAAGAAGACGATACGATTATAGACAGTATCAAAAGGGTATCCCTATTGGTAAGCTCCGTGCGGGAGGTTTTACCGGGACGAGCCTACTTCATACCGAACACACAGGAAAAATTCAACCCCCTCACCGTATCAGAGGAAGAATTTCTGACAAGGATTTTGTGCAAACCCCTCCCCCCTGCCAAAGCCATGTATACTTCTCTCACGGGGCTTAGCCCAGTGGTTGCAGGAGAAATTTTGTACCGCTCCAGCCTGTCTGACAGAGAAAGTACCGATGCCCTCTCCGAAATGGAAAAGCTGCATTTGTATCGCAATTTTACTAATGTGACAGAGCAGATATCTGCAGGACAGTTTTCACCTACCATTATTACCAAAGAGGGAATGCCCGTAGAATTTTCCAGCATTCCTCTCACCGTCTATGAACAGGATGAGCGATACGTATGCCGCACCTGCAGGGATGCCAGCACTATGCTGAGGGAATACTATGAAACCAAGGAAATCCTCACCCGCATCCGGCAGAAATCTTCCGATTTGCGGCGCATTACCACAACGGCACTGGAGCGAACCCGCAAAAAGTACGACTTACAGAGCAGACAGTTAAAAGATACAGAAAAGAGAGAAAAATATAAAATATACGGTGAACTTCTCACCACATACGGCTATGAGCTGCATGGCGGAGAAAAATCCATTACCTGTGACAACTACTACACCAACGAACCGGTGACAATTCCTCTGGATGAAACGAAAACTGCCTTAGAAAATGCCAAGCGATACTTTGAGCGCTACGCCAAACAAAAGCGCACTTTTGAAGCATTGACCATCCAGCTCGGGGAAACCAAACAGGACATGGAGCATCTGGAATCCATCAGCAATGCACTGGATATCGCCAGACAGGAAAACGATTTGGAGGCAATCAGGCAGGAATTGGCAGAATATGGCTATATCCGAAAACACAGTGGCGGCAAAAAGAACGCAAAACATACTGAAAAAAGTAAGCCACTCCACTTCCTATCCACAGATGGTTTTCATATGTATGTGGGAAAAAATAATTACCAGAATGATGCCCTTACCTTTCATGTTGCCACCGGAAACGACTGGTGGTTTCATGCCAAGGCAAGTGCCGGCTCCCACGTCATCGTAAAAACAGAGGGACAGGAATTACCCGACAGAACCTTTGAGGAGGCTGCAAGGCTCGCCGCCTATTTTTCCAAAGCGCGGGAACAAGGCAAAGCGGAAGTCGATTATATCCAGAAGAAACACATCAAAAAACCAAACGGCAGCAAACCGGGATTTGTAGTGTACTACACCAATTACTCCATGACAATTTCCACGGATATTACCGGCATACAGGAGATTCCGGAAGATTAGGAACCAGAAAGAGAGGTAACGATGATATTATCAGACAATCATGTGCACACAGATTTTTCCTCGGATTCGGAGGCGCCATTGGAGCGAGTGCTATCACAGGCTTCCCGGTCCGGCTTACGCTCTATCTGCATCACCGACCATATGGATTACGATTTCCCGGATTTGGGAAACGGTATGACCTTCGTATTTGAACCGGAGCCCTACTTGACGGCACTGGCAAAAGCTCGTGGGCGTTATCCTGATTTGGAGATTCGTCAGGGTGTGGAACTGGGATTAAAGGAGTCAGCACTGCCACAAGCTATATCTCTGGTAGAAAACTATCCTTTTGATTTTGTCATTGGCTCCACCCATTTAGTGGACAACCAGGATCCCTACTTTGAAACATTTTGGGCGGGCTACGAGGAACCGGATGGTATTCGAAGATATTACGAAAGTATATTAGAAAATCTCTCTCTGGATTTTGATTTTGATGTATATGGGCATTTAGACTATATTTTACGTTATACACCTACTATGCGTAAACTGGGGGACGAGACATGCGCCAAAGAGCACTATCTGGAGGAGTGTACCAATCGGTACATGGATGTTATAGAAGAGATTCTTCGCGTTTTAATTTCCCAGGGACGAGGCATTGAAATCAATACAGCCGGTTGGAAATATGGTCTCGGACATCCTCATCCCCACGAAAAAATACTTACTCTCTACCGGGAACTGTCTGGAGAAATCATCTCTGTAGGCTCCGATGCCCATCAGGCAGAGCATCTGGGCTATTCCTTTGAACAGGTACCGACATTACTCTTACAGTGCGGATTCCGGTACTATACGGAATTTTGCAACCGCAAGCCACGCATGATACCACTGGAGAGATAGTCGCGGATTGAAAGATGTTGCTTTCAGTAACCCACCTTAATACTCTGGTAATCGTCAGAAAACTCCCGCAAATCCGCTACCATTACTTTCAAATGTTCTATTACTTCATCAATTTCTTCTTTGGTATTATCTGTTCCCAGGGTAAAACGAAGTGTCCCCCGTGCCAAATCTTCCCGCAATCCGATAGCGGACAGTACATGAGAGATTCCCTTGTCACCGGATGTACAGGCAGAGCCCGCAGAAGCACAGATTCCTTCCATATCCAACATTACCAGAAGTGACTGTCCTTCCACAAACTGAAAACTGACATTGATATTTCCCGGCAGACGTTTTTGTGATTCTCCATTCAGGCGTATATAGGGAATTTCCCGAAATAATCTTTCTAACATATAATTTCGCAATTTTTTTACATAACCGATATCCTGCCGTAAATTTTGCATTTTTAATTCCACGGCTTTTCCCATCCCCACAATACCCGGAACATTTTCCGTACCACTGCGTTTCCGCTTTTCCTGTCCGCCGCCATGCAACAGGTTTTCTATTTCTATTCCTTTTCGGATATATAAAAATCCCACACCCTTGGGACCATGAAATTTATGACTGCTGGCACTCAGCATGGAAATTCCCATTTGATTTACCTGAAAGGGAACATGCAGATACGCCTGCACCGCATCCGTATGAAAACAGATACCGTGCTTCTTTGCAATTTTTCCGATTTCCTCCACCGGCTGCAGTGTCCCGATTTCATTATTGGCAAACATAATGCTGATGAGAAAAGTATCATCCCGTATTGCCTTTTCTAATTCTTTCGTGGAGACCATTCCCCGCTCATCCACATCCAGATACGTTACCGAATAGCCCCTCTGCTCCAAAAACTTACACGTATGCAATACTGCATGGTGCTCAATTTGAGAAGTGATAATATGTCCCCCCTCCGGGTGCATGGCTGCCATCCCTTTTATTGCCCAATTATCACTCTCCGTTCCCCCACCGGTAAAATATATTTCCTCCGGCAGAGCACCAAGACTTTCCGCAATTTGTTCTCTCACCCTTTCCACAGCCTTTTTGCTCTCCCCCGCAAACTCATATACTCCGGAAGGATTTCCGTACTGCTTCTCCCAATACTCCTGCATTGCCGTGACTGCCTCCGGTGCTGTCCGGGTGGTTGCCCCATGATCCAAATATATCATAACTATTACACTCCTTAATTTAATATAAGCTCCACATATGATATAAGCGGCGCACCTCAATATCTTCATAAACAGCCATAGTCCGTTTATGGAATGCATTCTCGTCGCTTATATCATATCTTATGATTTAAATCATATATTGGTAACAAGCCCTTTTTGCAGGGAGTATTATTGTGAAATTTTTTAAAAATCGTATTATTCAAGGGACTATTTTGTTGACTATCGCAGGATTTGTAACTCGGATTCTGGGGTTTTTTTACCGTATTTTCCTGGCGGACCGCCTGGGTGCTCAAGTGCTGGGCAGTTACCAGCTTATTTTCCCGGCATTTATTATTTGTGCCACAATCTATGGTGCAGGTATCCAGACTGCCATTTCCCAACTGACCGCTACCCATATAGGCGCATCCGGCAGAGATACCAATCAAACCGGAAAACGTATCCTGATACCGGGAATCATTCTATCCCTTATTTTGTCCATAGGACTGTTATTGGCTCTGCAATGGTTTTCCGTGCCCATTGCCACATATCTGTTGTTGGCACCGGAATGTGCCCCCTATTTAAAAATCCTTTCCGTTCTATTTCCCTTTTGTGGTATCGGTTCCTGTATTAACGGCTATTACTACGGCATACAGGATGCAAAAGTTCCTGCAGTCACCCAGATTATTGAGCAGTTAAGCCGTCTCACCTTTGTGTTCGCCATGTTAATTGCCTTTCCCGGCACACCGGAGCATAACTGCCGTATCGCTGTGTGGGGCATGGTCATCGGAGAAGTGGTATCTGCACTGTACACCATGGGAAAATATTACCATTCAACAGCGTCGTCTTCCCTTAAAATAAAACACAAAAAAAAGGAGCCTTCCACCGAAAACTCTTATACTACATATCTGAAACCATTATTGTTAC
Organism: Lachnospiraceae bacterium; assembly: GCA_022510685.1. GTDB lineage: Bacteria > Bacillota > Clostridia > Lachnospirales > Lachnospiraceae > Butyribacter. Next base: position 11,891 of record JAFLTA010000001.1, read on the forward strand.
TCAGTATCACCCTCACCGGAACTAAATTGATTATTGCCATGCTGCACAGCGCAGAATCCATATTTATCCCGGCATCACTGCGCCAGTTTGGCTGCTCACCCGAGGAAGCTCTCAGCTTATACGGTGTGCTGTCCGGTATGGTTATGCCTTTTATCTTATTTCCGTCCAGCATCACAAACGCCATTGCCCTGATGCTCCTTCCCGCAGTGGCAGACTCCCAATCCTCCGGAAGCACCGATAAAATCAAGCAATACTTTTTTATTTCTACTAAATACAGCCTGCTGTTAGGTTTTTTGTGTACCGGCTTTTTCCTCGTCACCGGTAACTTTTTGGGAAATACATTTTTTCATAACGAAACATCCGGACAATTTTTGCGGCTGTTGTCATGGCTTTGCCCTTTTCTCTATCTTTCCACAACACTTACCAGTATTATCAACGGTCTGGGAAAGACAAAGGACACATTTATCATCACCTGTATCAGCCAGGGAATTAAATTATTCTGTCTGGTAATACTTGTCCCCCGGTTCGGTATAATGGCGTATATTCACGGTACACTCGCCAGCCAGATTATCATGGCACTGCTCTGCTTTGTGCCATTAAAAAATTATATGCATAAAGCCTCTGATAAATCTTTGCCGGCAGCCAAAAATGAATGCTCTGTAAAATGATTTTATAAGCATTCATTCTCCTGCTCCCCGAAAATTTTACAACAAAGGCTTTCCATTTCCTGATAAGCTGCAATCGTGTCAGGGTCTTCCCGCAGACTGATCATCGCCTTTCTCATCCCATGATAGTACCATGCCTGTTCTGTCTTGGGGGCATGAAAGCGCTGCCAGAATTTCTCACCTTCTGCAGCATAATCTATTACCATACTGCGCAAATTTGACAGGCTGTCTGCCAACACCATCATACGGTGTCGTTTGCTTCCTGTTTGTAATCGTTCAATATGCCACCGCTTACGTTCCTTCCAGGACTTGCTTTTATCTTCTGTATGACCACTCACCAGCTCTGCCACATCATCGCCAAAGGTTTCCTGAATCTGTTCCATGGACAAATCCGTATCCTCCAACGTATCATGCAGCACTCCGGCAATGCGCAAATTGATGTCCGCTTTCATGGACGCCAAAATCTCTAACACTTCCATAGGATGTATGATGTAATCTAACTGCGTTCCTTTCCGGATTTGTCCCTTGTGTGCCCTAGCCGCCATCAGAATAGCCTGATGCAAGGCATTTCCCTCTTCCACCTGTTTTCTCACCGTAACTGTCAGCTCTTTCAAATGATTCTCCTTTCGCACTCCTTACAAATCAGACGTAAGGTTGTTTTGGATTTACTGCCATTCGTAAGGAGTATTCTGGTATACGTAATAATTTATCCAATTGGAATAAAGAGCATTGCAAGCCCCCCTCCAACGTAACAGCGGTCTCACCTCGGAATCGTCATCCGGATAGTAATCCACCGGTAGTTCAATGGGCAGATTTTTGGACAAATCCCGCTTGTACTCTATATCCAGTGTCAGTCGGTCATACTCCAGATGCCCCAGCACAAAAACCTGCCTGCCGTCTTTTGATACAAGCAACAACTCCCCCACTTCCTCAGAATCTGCCAAAACAGTCAAATTCTCACAAGCGATGATTTCCTCATGGGAAACCCCGGTATGTCTGGAATGCGGTGCATAGAACACATCATCAAACCCCCGTAATAGCGGCTCCTTCCGATGGTGCACCCGATGCTCATATATGCCAAATATTTTTTTAGGAAGCAGATATTTATGAATCCCATAGTGATAATACAATCCTGCCTGTGCTCCCCAGCATATATGGAATGTAGATGTGACATTACTCTTAGACCATTCCATAATATCAGTCAGTTCTTTCCAGTATTGTACTTCCTCATATTCCATCTGCTCCACCGGTGCCCCCGTGATAATCAATCCATCAAACCTGCGGTGCTTGACATCATCAAATGTTTTATAAAATTCATTTAAATGACTTGCCTTCGTATTTTTCCCAATATAGGATGCGGTAGTCAAAAAAGTAATCTCTATCTGAAGCGGAGTATTGGATAAGCTGCGTAACAACTGTACCTCCGTGTCTTCTTTTAACGGCATGAGATTTAATACGGCAATATATAGCGGACGGATATCCTGAGATACAGCTCTCGTCTCATCCATCATAAATATATTTTCTTTTTCCATTATCTTTTTTGCCGGAAGATTATTCTGTACCTTAATTGGCATAAAAAAGCCTCCTTCTGTCTGATTCTTATCTGCCATCAAATGCAGCAATGTGCAGTCTTACAGTCATCCCAACTGCTCTCCCTCTCTGCACTTATTTTTATATCTCAATCTGATACTGTGTGATAAACTCCTCTTCCGTGATAATCGGTATGCCCAATTCTTTCGCTTTTTTATTTTTGGAGGAATTACTCATAGCATCATTATTAATCAGATAATCGGTCTTGGAAGTTACACTTCCTGTCACTTTACCCCCTCTGGACTCAATCAGTTCTTTCACTTCTTTACGGTTTTTAAATCTCTCTACAGAGCCGGTGATTACAAAGATAATCCCCTGCATATCCTGTGGCGCCTCACTGGCATCTGCTTCCTCAAACTCTATCCATTCTAACAGATGTTGGATGGATTGTCGATTCCTATCGTCCGCAAAAAATTCCACAACACTCTCGGCTATCACTTCACCCACACCGTCAATTTCTGTCAGTTCTTCCTCCGTCACCTGCATCACTTTCGTAAAATCATTATGGCAATACCGACAAATCAACCGGGCATTGGAAAGTCCCACGTTGGGAATGCCTAAGCTATACATAAACCGTGTTACGGTAGTTTTCGAAGCCGTCTTTGCCGATTGTATCATTTTTTCATAGGACTTCTCTCCAAAACCATCCATAGCGACGATTTTCTCCCGGTATCTCTCCAGACGAAACAAATCTGCCAATTCCTGAATCATCCCTTGATTCATTAATTTTTCAATGGTTGCCTCTGACATTCCGTCAACATTCATAGCGTCCCTGCTGACAAAATGAGAAAAACTTTTGATACGTTTCGCCAGACAATCCGGATTCTCACAAAAGAGTACACGTACACCATTTTCTTCATGAATCGTAGTCTGACCCCAGCAAACCGGACATTTTTCCGGAATTTCCAGAGAGTGGCTTCGTGTTAAATTTTCTGCAATCTGAGGAATGATCATATTTGCCTTGTATACCTGAATACGGTCACCAATTCCCAATTCCAGTTGCTCCACTATACTGACATTATGCACACTGGCACGGCTAACCGTAGTTCCCTCCAACTCTACCGGTCGAAATATTGCCACCGGATTAATAAGCCCTGTTCTGGAAGCACTCCACTCCATTTCCAGAAGTTCTGTCTCTGCCAGTTCGTCCGCCCACTTAAATGCCATGGCATTTCGCGGAAACTTTGACGTTGCGCCAAGACCTTCACCGTAAGCAATTTCATCCATTAAAAGAACGAGCCCGTCCGACGGAAAATCATTGGTCGCTATTTTTTCCGCAAACTCCCGAACTGCCTCCGCAAGACTGCTCCTCGTCACGCGTTTATACTCCACTACAAGAAAACCCTGCTCCTGCAAAAACTCGTATTTCTTTTCCTGAGAGTCTTCAAAATCCACTCCCTCTGCAGACACTAAGGAAAAAGCAAAAAAATGCACATGCCGGTTTGCCGTCACTTTATTGTCTAACTGGCGTACAGAACCACTACATAAATTGCGGGGATTTTTATACTGTTCGTCACTAGGCAGCGTCTCATTAATTTTTTGAAACTGTGTGTAAGTAATGACTGCCTCTCCACGAAGTACCAGTCTGCCTTGAAAGGGAATAGTCAACGGCATATTATCAAATACACGGGCATTGTTGGTAATCACTTCACCAACCTGTCCATTTCCGCGTGTCACCGCCTTTTCCAGCTTTCCATTCTGATAGGTAAGCACAATGGTCAAGCCGTCCAACTTCCAGGACAGAAGCCCCGGATGCTCCCCCAGCCATGACGCTAACTGTTCTACATCCTTTGTCTTATCCAACGACAACATGGGGGAGAGATGTTCCTCCTTGGGCAACTCACTGAGCACTTCATAGCCCACACGGTTTGTCGGGCTCCCTGCTAATACAATTCCGGTTTCCTTTTCTAATTCCTGTAGTTCGTCGTACAGCTTATCGTACTCGAAATTACTCATAATTTCATCCTGCCCCTGATAATATACGGCAGCAGCTTGATTTAATTGTTCTGTCAGCTCTTTAATGCGCTCTTTTTTATTTTGCATAAAGTTGTCCTTTCTGAAATCAGATATTATTTTTATTCCTGTATTGTGCCGGTTGGTGCAAAACATCCTCCCGCATCCAAGTCATGTCGTATGCTATAAAGGGATTCCCAACTGTTTCTTTAATAGTCGTATCTCTGTGGAAGTCAGCTTACGATAACGACCTTTTTTTAATCCTTTTAACGTAATGTTCATGACCCGGTCTCGCCGTAAGTGTACCACTCTATATTCTACGTATTCACACATCCTGCGTATCTGCCTGTTTAGTCCCTGTGTCAGAATAATGTGAAAACTATCCTCACTTTCACGCCATATTTTACATGGCTTTGTCACCGTGTCTAATATAGGTACCCCCTTTGACAACAGCTTTAATGTCTCATCACTGATAGGGCGGTCCACTTTCACAAAATACTCTTTTTCATGCCCGTATCGACTGCGCAATATCTTTTCCATCACATCCCCTTGATTCGTCAACAGCAATAACCCCTCTGAAGCCTGATCCAACCGCCCCACAGGATATATTCGTTTAGGATAGTCAATGTAATCCACCACATTGCAGACCTGTTCTCCATTTTCCGAATCTGCCGTTGTACATACCAACCCTTTCGGCTTATAAAATGCCAGATAAATTTCCTCTTTTTCCTTTGAAACTATCTTGCCATCCACACATACTTCGTCTCCGGGTAAAATGCGCTGACCGGTTTGCGCCGGAGCTCCTGATACTGTAACCCGACCCGACTTTAACATACGGTCTGCCTCCCGTCTGGAACACACCCCCGCCTCACTTAAGAATTTATTGATTCTTATTCCCTGTTGTTCTTCTGCCATCATTACCTCTCCATTTAAAAAGTGTAAGAAAGATTTTCACTTGCGAAACTTCCTGTACAGTAACATGAAAGCAAAACAGGTGACCCCTTAGGGTCACCTTATTACCTCTTACTGTGCCGGTGCCGCTGCAGGCGCCTGTGTTGCTTCTCCCGCCGGCGGAGCCTGTGTTGCTGCCTGTCCCGCAGGAGCCTGCGTTGCTGTCTGTCCTGCCGGTGCTTGTGTCGCCGCTCCTGCCTGTGGAGCTTGTATTTCCCCATTGGCACTACCGGCTTCATTTTGTATATTTTCCGTATTTTCTGTCTCATCCTGTGAAGAATTGTCTAACATTTCACAAAATTCACGTACCTGTTCATCCGTACTCTTCAGTTCTTCCAATTTTTTATTTACGGAATCTTTTAGCTTCTTTACTTCTGTACTATCATCTAATTCCGCAATCTTTTTCTGCTCTTTTCCTGTCAATGTTCCATAATGAAGCATAAATTTTCCGTCATCTTGTACTTTCACATACAAAGCTGTCAAAGACGGAATTGCCTTATCTATGTCATAATATTTATCTTCATGATAGACATAGACACGGTAACTTCCCTTTTCGGTACCGTCTTTTATCGTACAGGAAATATTTTGGTATTTTTCAATATATTCTGCCTCGGCAACCAACTTCCGCTCATCAACATTTTCAATGTCTGTCACACAATCCGCAAGTATCGTCATATCAACCTTTAACTTAGCATCAAAATAGATCTGTACTAAGTCTGTAATTTCCTGTTTAATATCTTTACTGGACATACCCTGTAAGACATCTTTCTTCCCGAGATTTTCTTGAGAAGTCGGCAGAGAAAAATTAAGCTCCGGTGCCAGCAAAGAAAAGGTTCCCATTCCAATAAACATTACAGCTAAAGTAAAAATCAAAATAAACTTTTTATATCGTAATGGCATATATCGCCCACATCCTTCCCACTTAAATCGAATAGGAGGAATTTCCTATTCAATAAAAAGAGCAACTGATATTGCTTCTTTGTCAAACAGTAAGCGCACCTGGAGGGACTCGAACCCCCGGCACACGGTTCCGGAAACCGTTGCTCTATCCACTGAGCTACAGGTGCAGATTATACACTGTATTGCGGTCAACGTGTGCTATTATAGCATAGAATCGGGGAAAATGAAAGAGGAAATTTCGTATTTCTTATTATGCATGCATCTTTTTTCTCACATAAAAAATCAGAGAGAATAGTCTTCTCACAAAAGCACTATTCTCTCATCCAATGAAATCTTTATCAATGGCATCCCTTGCAGCCGGAACAATCACTACCACACTGACATGATTTTCCCATTTTTTTATCCCTTATCATGCTGCGAACTGCCAGTGTAACCAGCAAAACTATAATTCCACCCACCAAAACGGTTCCCATTTATATCCCTCCTAAAATCATTTCACACTGACAACATTTTTCATGTCTACCTTTAGTGTATCACTTTCTTTATAAGGTCTAAGCAATAAATATATAAATGCAATTACAAACAAAAATGCGACTACAGTGCAGGGTCCGAAATTTCCGTAAATTATCAAACTTCCAATCTGGTAGATGCACAATCCTACAATGTAAGCGAGAATACACTGGTATCCGATTGCAAACCAGAACCATTTTATATTGTTCATCTCTCTCTTAATGGCACCCATCGCTGCAAAACAAGGGGCACAGAGGAGATTAAACACAAGGTATGCATAAGCGGCAATTGGTGTAATCGTCGTGGCAAGCTGTCCCCATATTTCCGCACCGTCCTCAGCCACCTCTCCAAATCCGAACAAAATACCAAAGGTAGCCACCACATTCTCTTTTGCAATGAGACCGGTTACAGCGGCAACCGCCATTTTCCAATCCCCAAAACCAAGAGGTGCAAAGATGGGAGCAATCACATTACCAATACCTGCCAGGATACTGTTATCAAGCTGCTCTGCTTCCAACATGACAAAGTGTCCGTTTACCCAGCCAAAGCCCTGTAAGAACCACAGTACGATGGTGGAAAGAAGAATGATCGTACCAGCCTTTTTGATGAAGGACCAGCCTCTCTCCCACATACTTCTCAGTACATTTCCCACAGTCGGCATATGGTAAGCAGGCAATTCCATGACAAACGGAGCCGGATCTCCTGCAAACATCTTTATCTTCTTCAAGATGATACCGGAACAGATTACTGCCGCAATCCCAACAAAATACGAACTCCATGATACCCAGCCCGCATTGCCGAAAAATGCACCTGCAATCAAGGCGATAATCGGTAGTTTTGCCCCGCATGGGATAAAAGTGGTCGTCATGATCGTCATTTTGCGGTCCCTGTCATTTTCAATGGTACGGGAAGCCATAACTCCGGGAACTCCACAACCACTTCCTATCAACATGGGAATAAAAGACTTTCCCGAAAGTCCAAACTTTCTGAAAATACGGTCCATGATAAAAGCAACTCTCGCCATATACCCGCATGCCTCCAGAAAAGCAAGGAAGATAAATAAAATTAACATCTGTGGTACAAAGCCAAGTACTGCACCCACACCACCGATAATACCATCTGCAACCAGACTGGTGAGCCAGTCTGCACAATGGATGGATTCCAGTACACTGGTTGCCCCAGGTATAATCCATTCACCAAATAGGGTATCATTCGTCCACCCAGTCACCCAGTCACCCACTGTAGTAACAGATACATAATACACTATAAACATTATGAATGCAAAAATCGGAAGTGCCAAAAATCGGTTGGTGACAATTTTATCAATCTTATCAGATGTAGAAAGCTTTATACCTGCATTCTTCTTGACACAGTCACCAATTACAGAGGAAATATATACATATCTCTCATTCGTAATGATACTCTCTGTATCATCATCGAATGCATCCTCCAAATGCTTGATTTCAGCAGATACATCCGGTGCATTTTTTATCTGCTCCGCAATCTTATCATCCTTCTCTAATAACTTGATGGCAAAAAAACGCCTCTGCTCTTCCGGTACCACCAGTCTATCTGCAACATTTTGGATTATCTCCTCTACTTTTTCATCAAAAGCATGCGCCGGAGTCGCAACCTTATTTTTCTTTGCAAGCTCTACCGCCTTCATCGAAAGCGTTTCAATTCCAATACCTTTCAATGCGGAAATCGGGACCACCTGGCAGCCCAGTTTTTTTCCCAGTTTATCTATGTATACCTTTTCCCCTCTTTTTTCCAGTACATCTATCATGTTGACTGCCATAATCACCGGAATTCCCAACTCCACAATCTGAGTGGATAAGTACAGGTTTCTCTCGATGTTGGTACTGTCTACAATGTTAATAATGGCATCCGGTCTTTCTGCAATCAAATAATTACGTGCCACAACCTCCTCTAGTGTATAGGGAGAAAGGGAATAAATACCCGGCAAATCCATGATAATCACATCCCTATTGCCCTTTAATTTTCCTTCCTTTTTCTCTACTGTAACACCCGGCCAGTTTCCCACAAACTGGTTAGAGCCTGTCAGTGCATTAAATAGTGTTGTTTTACCGCAGTTTGGATTACCTGCTAATGCAATTTTTATTGACATTTTTATTCTCCTTTTCATTGATTTTCAGAAATAGTATTCGATAATACTATCTTGCATTCGCCTCTCCTACCTCTCGTTAGGCTTAACTAACCCATGATTAAAAAAAATAAACCTATTCCACTTCTATCATTGTAGCATCTTCCTTGCGCAGAGATAATTCGTACCCCCTCACAGTTACCTCCACCGGATCCCCCAATGGTGCAACCTTTCTCACGAAAATATCAACACCTTTGGTAATTCCCATATCCATAATTCTTCTCTTTACCGGACCATCCCCGGTCAGTTTTTTTACCTTGGCAGTTTCTCCACAGGACACTTCTTTTAATGTTTTCATTTCCACTCTCCTTTACTGATTTTCCTTCGCCATTGATATCATATCAATTATACTATTGATTCAGATGTCAAAATATCACACCATAATATGGCATGCCATATTTTTACTAATGGCAACTCTGGAATCTTTCACATTTACAATCATATTACCATTTATCATAGAAACCACTGTAACTGTTCCTCCTGACACAAAGCCAAGATTCTCCAAAAACTTCCTGGTTTCATCTTTTCCACCAACACATTTGATAATATTTGACTCCCCTTCCTTTACCATTGTCAGTGGCATATCATCATCTCCTTCCATATTATTGTAATGATTCTGTAATAGCATATTATTTTCATTGTTAGTTTATACTAACTCTTATTAGTTGTCAATAACTTTTTATAAATTTTGCCCTTGGCGTTCGTCCTTGAATTTTTATCAATTTATGCTACAATTAATATATAATATCAGGGTCAAACGGGTGCTTTGCACCAATCGAACACAATATTACAATTTATACGCCTAACCAAAGACGGCAGAATGGGGTTCAATATGAATATCAATGAATCAGCAGAAAACTATTTAGAAACCATATTAATTTTAAGTAAATCACTACCGGTCGTTCGTTCCGTGGATGTTGCAACAGAACTGGGTTTTAAAAAGTCCAGTGTCAGCATTGCGATGAAAAATCTCCGGGAGAAAGAATATATAACCGTTACAGATGCCGGCTACATTTATCTGACCGATGCCGGCAAAGAAATTGCAGAAATGATATACGAACGTCATGTGCTGTTTACTACCTGGCTAGTGAGTCTGGGAGTCGATGAAACAACTGCTTCCGCAGATGCCTGCAAAATGGAGCACGCTATCAGTCAGGAAAGTTTTGAAGCAATTAAAAAGAACATTTCCAATTTTATACGAACCTAGTCCATAGCTACTCTCTCCTGCTGCCTTCTCTGAATTTTTTTCCAATTGACAAACCCATACATATCATTAAAAAGAAATATTACAAAACACAAAATCATCGGCATGTATTTAGGCTCTGCAATCGTTGCCAATATCCATAAAACAATCAATACAATATCGTTACCGGCATAGGCGAGGGCATAATAGGGTGAGCGTAAGAACGTTAAACCGGAAGCAAGAAAACTGGTAAAAACGGACACTGTGCTCATCCATAAATTAGCGGTATGAAAATAAGCCAATATAAAATAAAACATCACTGTAACAACTATGGACAACAGCACCAGAACGACAACCTTACTGCAGGATAACCTTTCAATCTGTACTTCACTCTTCTGCCCCTCAAAGGGATGACGGAGCCATGAAATAGCTGCAAATAATGCAATGGGGCCTGTCATGCCCAGATACGTAATCATTTCTCCATAATAATGAAAACGAAAGGAAATGACTCCATACAACAAGCTGAATACTACAGTAAGTATCTGCCCTGTAACATTTCCTTTTGCCAAAAAGATTAATGCGGTTGCACCTACGATTGAGGCAATCAGCGTCAAAATATCCTGTTCACTTCCAAACAGATACAGAAGGATTAATCCACACACCGAAATACTCCATAGCGTTTTCTCAAACAGCGAAAAATATCCTGCCCATTTTCCCATGATAATCCTCCATCCCAGTAACATATATGGCAGGAAAGATTGTCAAATACTATATCCTTCCTGCCATTTTTAATCATTATAATAGACTAAAACTCTGTGCCAGCCCATCAATGACATTACACTGAAACTGTCCCTGCAATAAAAGTCCTACACCACTATAGGAATCTTCATCTTTTTCATCCTTTGGCTTATAGTCTGAGGCATCTTCCATTTTTCCTTTTTTATGATAATCTGCCTTTTGCGGCAATTTCGCATACGCTTTGCTGTCCCGAAATTCGTCCGCCTCATTTTTTACCATGGCTGCCATATATTCCTTATCCGGGTCTGCATCAGACATCGCCTCTACTACTTTCATCTGGTTCGCAATTACATCCTGAACTTCTTCTTTGGAATGGCAGTGCTTCAGCCTCTCGCGGAAAGCCTGTCTGGCAATCTCTATCCGACGTGCCGTGTTATACATTGTCGGATTATTCACCTTTAAGTAATTCATCTCCTTCGGTGTCAATCGTTTCCCCGCTTTTAACTTTGCATAAATTTTCTGTTCATACTGTTTCTTTCTTTCAGGAGGCATATCAGAAGTGGGATCTAACATTTTCGCTAATGCCTGCTTCCAGATGGCTCCCTCTTTTGAAACGGATTGGTTTTCAAATAATGATACATTGTCTAACATACTTTCACCCTCATTTCCCGTGCCTGATAGATTCAAAAATTGTCATATTAGAAATCCGTTTCTTTTATGATTTCGGAGTAGAAACATCCTTTTTTCACCCTAACCATGATTAAATCCTTTTACTTTAACTATCTTTGAGACAGCACGTTTTTGTTTACTTTTGTTTCCAATAGGGTTATCGACATATCCGGACAATATTATTAGGCTATTTTATGATTGCTCATTCTATTTAAGGATATTGAATCATGATTGCTGTTCTATCCGATAAACCATGCTATTATCAAAATCACCCCACTGGGAACCAAGATTACTCTGGCTATGATTTCCATTAAATCGCTTTTCCCATGATATTTCTTATACTTTTTTATAGAGCTTGGAAACGAAAATATCGCCCATATTAATATAAATATATATATCAACAATTTCCACATAATCACCCTCCTCTTTCTCATTTATGTAAAGTTCATTAAGTTTTTATTTTTTCTACTCCATACGCTGTCGTTATGTGCACACGAGTAGAAATTACTTATTATCTTTCGTAATATCCTCATCCTCAAGTATAAAGCTTAGCGTTTTAATATCCTCGCTGAGCGTGCTTTTTACATATTCTTTCATTTCCAAAGCTGTCAATAATTCCTCTATAGTCGCTGTTCCCCAGTATCGAGCAACATATATGCAGTCATCCGAATTACCTATTTGAATTTTGCCAAATATTTCATTTCTTCCTGTCTGCTCATTATTATGTATCTGTTCTAATTTCTCCTTTATACCATCGATGCCCTTTCCCCATTCTTGAAAATCATTAATCCAATCTTTGACAAAAAAACAATGGAGAAAATCATGCAGACACCAGTATTCATTTCTTTCAGAAAATTTATCCCTCAGTTCTCCATTTGTTAAATCGGAATAATTGCAATCTGTCTTCTGCAAAAAATCCTCCTTCTCCTTTTGCGAAGTATCTTTTTTGTTAATCGGATTGTTTTTACTACTACTTAACGGACACCCCATCCATTCACCGTCTATTAAATTATCTTTATAATAACAAGTGCATATTTCTTCCTTTTTTGTCTCTAATGCCCGTTTCAATGTATCTACCACTTGCTCTTTATCAGCAATTATACCGCTTAGCCATGAGTGCTTGATTTTACTAACTTTTTCCCTTAAATCAGCCTTCAAATCATCTGGTTTATTGGGATTTTGTTCCATATAGTTTTCCACATATTGTTTTATAATCACATATCCCAAAGCCCCAAGGGTGTGCATTCCCCTTTTGCCTGATGTAAACTCCCACAAAACGTCACCGCCAGATTTCTCCATCTTTACATAATAGGTTGCTCTACCATCTTTTAATGCGTTTCTGATAAGTGTAATAATTTCCTCATCTTGCGTTTCTTGATCTTCTAAATAACTTTGCACAGAGGAAAGCACGGTACGATAAAATTGCTCATCGGAATCATTTCGCATCAAAAAACGCTCATCTGCAGAACTGGAAAATTCATCACATGCAAGTTTCAAAACTTCCCGATGTTGTTTCCAGAGTTCTATACTCCAGTCCTTTTCTTCCCTGCTTACTGCCATTATTGGAAACTTTTTTTCATTAGCCTTATTCGCCATTTTGTCCTCAATGGATTTTCCTAAGCAGACAATATAGTCTGAAAGAATATCAGAAACCGGATTGTCACTATATGCTGTTCGACAAGGCGAGAACACACCATCAAGCAGATATTGATAATTCAACAATAAAAACAAGTGATTTTTACACGGAAAAATATTCTTTTTCTTCCCGATATTATCTACTACATTTCGCAAATCACTATTACTTGCCGGATAGAGATAAACAGGAATGAAAAATCGATAATCATCCTCTGGATTCTTATTATTCAGCATATAATCCATATATGCTTCTGTCTGCTCGCTATTCTCGGTACTATTAATCTTGTTTTCAATAAAAATCAGTAATTTTGTTTCTGTCTCTTTGCTATGAAATTTCACAGAAAGTTTAATATAAATATCCGCTCTTCGCTTTTTCGGCAAAGGCATTTCTCTAACGATTTCACAAGATGTAATATGGTAATCTCCTTGCATGATTTTTTTCATAAACAGCTTTTTTTTATCATCAATTTTTTCATCATCAAAAAATAACAACTTTTGATGTATGGTATTTATTTCATCTTCAGAATATCTCTGAACATATAAATTATTTTTATTATCTTTTTTTAAATTATAATTAATTAAATTATCTTCATTTAAGTATTTTTGACCATATTTTATATAAGCAAAACATATCGTTTCCAAAAAACATTTCATAGGATATTCATTCATACCATGACTCTCATTTGGATTCAGAAGCCAAGCGATAAAACTACTGTGTGGATTTTCCTGTCTGGCAATGCCGGTAATATCAAAAATAGTTTTTCGATGATAAAACTTTTGAAGATTCTGATATGCTTCACTGTTACGCATATCCAAATATTGCTTATAAAATTTATCATCGTCTATAATACTTTTTGTTATTTTTGTATCGTTTGTATCTCCCATTACTTTCTTCCTCCCCTAATGAATTTATATTGACATAGCACTCTTCCTAAATATAGCCATTAAACTTTTTCCACGCATTTTCAATATCCGCTGTTTTTGTCTCTGCCGTTACTTCCATCTCAAAATCTTTTGTCACCATTTCCTGACATTTCAAAACTGCACCCGGATTTTTCTGGAAATATTCATTTTCCTCTAACCAAAGTATCAGCCGTCCCATCGAATTTCTTTCCACAAGTACATTTTCATCTTTATCTGTTATTTGAAACCTTTCGCTCATCACATACCTTCTCCCTGTTCATTTTCGTACTCTCATACATTGTATTGTATAATAGCTTTCCGTTCAAGTGAAACATACACATATAAATTCAACAACATATTACTCCGTCCTGCTACACGCCCATGTGTTGCAAATTTATTTGCCAATCTTTACTCCTCCGAATTCTTTGCACATCTCATACAGGCAAACCGATATACAGGATATTTCTAATTCAGACTTTCTATCATCCCTTTGATGGTCTCTGCCGCTTTTGTATCAGCTAAGTGTAATAAGGCTGGCATTGATAAATTACATTTCTTTTTGCCATCCTCGCTAATATATGATTCTACTTCAAGTATCTGATTCATATCTATTATCTCATACTCAACTCCTAATTTTTTTATTCTATCCGTTGCGGAAACAGCCCTGCTTGTCCTAAGCTTTGCTTCAAAATCTAACGGAGTAAAAGCTACTATTTTCACTTTTTTTCCCATTTCTTTAGCTACATTTGCCCAATAAGGCAGTGCTTCCGTAGCAGTTCCACCTCCAAGTCCCCCCACAAATATGATTGCATGATACCTTGCAAATTCTCTTTCTACGATATCTCTCCCTTTTTTGTTGGATATAACCGCCTGAACCAATGGAATATTGCTTCCGGACTTTGCACCATAGGATCTTTCATTATGAGACAAATAAATTCCATATCTGTTAAAGAGTGCATCCATCTCCTTCGGAGCTTTGAAAAACACATTCGGATTAAACTTTTCTCCCGGCACAATTGCCGAAAAAATAAAATCAATACACTCTTTTGCCGTCGATTTTACATCTTGCATCATGTATCCCGTAACATTTTGACCGCCACCACCGACACCCCAAATTGCAATCCTCGGTTTATCATTCTCTCTTATTACTTGTTGATATTCCTTGATAACATTCTTTTTCGTGTCAACGCCTAGCATTCCACTAATAATTTCTGCCGCTTTTACATCGGCAATATAAAGTAACTCGTCATATACCGATGAATAGTACCTATTGTTTCCATCCTCAATATACAAATCCTTTTCAAATATCTGATCTAAATAAATAAGCTTATACTCTATTCCTGATATTGCCAGCATATTTAATGCCCTAGATGCTATTTCCTTTTCCTGCGATGTTTGAAAAAATGCCGGATAAAATGTTACTATTTGTACATTCTTCCCCATTCTCTTTGCCATATTTGCCCAGTGAAGCATAGCTACACTGCCATTTGCTCCTCCGAGTCCTGATACGAATATAATCCTGTCATACTTCGATATTTCTTTTACTATGATTTTCTCCCCTTTCTTGCTGGATACCACTCTTTTAACCAGCGAAGGTCTGCTTCCACTCCACAAATACGACCACCATTCTTCCCGAGATATATAAATTCCATATTTGTCAAAGTCTGTATTTTTGCCTTTTGGAAATTTAATAAATCCCGGACAATCAAAAGGAGAAACTCCTGAAAATAAAAAATCAATATCCTTAATTTTTGTTACCTCACCCTCTTTTTTTATATATTCAGCTACATCATGACCGCCACCACCGACACCCCAAATTGCTATCTTTTCCATAGTAAGCACCTCCAAACCTCACAACTGTTGTCCTAACTGTTACTCTTTCTCTAAATTACAGAACTTCAAATAATCTGCCAGCCACACACATTCCCATGTTCCGGTACGACCACTTCGATTCTTTGACACAATTATCTCTGCGATTCCTTTTGACTCGGAATCAGGATTATAATATTCATCCCGATACAGAAACAAAACTACATCCGCATATTGTCCGATAACACCCTGCTCTTCTATATCTGACAAAACAGGTCTATGATCCGGTCTGCGAGCAATCTCTCCATCTAACTGGGATATCAGCAAAACCGGAATACCACTTTTTCTGGCAAACTGTTTTAGTTTCCTACCGATACTATCCATTGCCTGTTTACGGCTGTCACCTTCATCCGAAACTTCCAATAGCTGCAAACTGTCAATAACGATTAAATCCGCCTCGTTATATCCTAAATACTCATATTTTGTGCATATAATCTCATCAATACTTTGAATCATATCGTCAATCACAAACGCTTTCTCTTTCGACCATTCTACAGCTTTCATAAGTTTCTCTGAATCTTGAGCATCATATTCTCCGGCAGAATATTTTACCCTTGCCACCAGAGGAATCATCCTTTTCAAAACTTGCTGTGCTGACATTTCCAGACTTATGTATATCACCTTTTTATCTTGTACTAAAGCATAATGTGCGATATTCATTGCCAGAGCAGTTTTACCCATACCGGTTCTTCCTCCCAGCACATAGACATTTCCCTTCTGTAATCCTCCATCCAGTATATAGTCAATATCTCGCAGACCTGTGGATATTCCGCTCTTTATTACATCTTTTATTTCTTCAAGCACTTTATCCACTATCTCATCCTTCATATCATATACCGGCATTTTCAACCTCCTTTGAATTCTCTCATATACATTTTCATTCTGCTGACTGCTCTGCAAAAGAATACAAGAGACATGGAATATTTCTTATTTTCTTTAACACAGCCCCTTCCTTATCCGTGGGATAAATGATAATCATATTGGGAAAAGAAAATTTAGAATCCGCTAACTTCTCAATCTTTTCTTCCGTTGTAAAAAACAAAACCAAAGGAGCTTTTCGGATGATATCTATATCTTCCTTTAAATCGTCCCAATCACCACTTGAACCATTATCCAACTGTAAGCCGCACAACACTTCTTGCAATTGCACTACACGTATAAAATCAATCTTTCCAAGAGGTTTTTTCTCTATCTTCTGTCGTTTCCATAAATGTGTCAGAAACTTCATTTTTCTATAATTAGAATCCCCCTGCAAAACATCCTTTACAAAGGTAGCCATTTCATGAAAAATAACATTATCCAACTCATTATCTATCAAAATTGCCGCCTTCACCGGCATTGCCCTGTCTTCTGTTCTTGTCCACATGCCCTCCACTCTCCGGGACGACATAGATTCTCCGACATCCTGCATATGTCTGTTAAGCGCTCTTTTTAATTCATTTTTTAATTTTGCTTTATTCATGGCATTCCCTCCCAACATGGTTTCATTGACACCACCGTACTAGATGATTTCTATTTGGCACTACCTTTTTCATAAGTTACATAGAAAAATAATTGATTGAATATGATAAATATAACAAAAGCAATGTACAACATTTTGCACATTGCTTATAAATATCTTTTCTGCATCTTTTCGATGCTTTCTTTTATTTCTTGTCTGAGACTTTCCGGTTTCTGTACCTCCACAAACAATCCGTACTGCAAAGCCCAATAATGAATCGCATTTCTGTTGCACATCACTTTTATTTCCACTTCGTCACTGTCTTCTGAAATTTTTATAATCCTGATATCATTGCCAAACCAATCCACAATACTATCAATCATACTTTTCGTAGTCTTTAACTGCACCGGGATACTCCCTCCACAAAACATATATATATTTTCTGCCATGTGTTTCGGAAGATTAATCCCGTTCTCCAGCCCTTTCACATCCTTTTGTGTTCTTCTGTGTTCGTCCAGAATAGTAACATTTCTAATCTTATCAATTCGATAATAGGAAACATCGTCAAACTGTTCCGTATTCGCTAACAAATAATATTTTCCATTCGAAGCCACCATCTGATATGGACTCACAATATATTCCCTTCCCCTATCTTGCAATTTCAGTTTTCCGTCAAAATCCACGCCATACTTTTGATATCGGAAGGAAATCTTCTTATCCAAATCAATCGCATCATTTATATTATTGACAGTATATAAAACAGAGGGATTCCCGGTACGTTGTATTTCAGCCGCAGATGACACATGAGACACTTTGGGTTTGAAATAATCATTTCCCAAAGCGGTCAATTTTCTAATCAAAACCTGTGCGGTATGTGCTGACAAAGTCTTTGAAAACAGTACACTGTCTATCAACAAACGCAACTCTGCTTCATCAAAATCCGCTCCATCAAAATAATACCCTTTTTCTTTCACAATCACATCCCCAAAAAGGTCATTTAAGCTGGCAATGTGACTGCTGATGGTACGACGGTCTATCTCAATGCCATATTCGTGTTTAATATGATCTATAATTTCCTGTTGCAACAAGTGATGCTCCACATCGGTATGTCTCATAAGCGTATCCATGATTAAAAAGTTCCATACTTTTTTATCACTGCTATTCGTTGGGTATATTTTCATACTTTAGCAATTCCTCCATCTTGCGTTTGTGATACGTTACAAACCAATAGTCCATTCCCGCATAAGTCTTTGTGTCGGATTTCCGAACCACTTCCCAGTCCTCTCTCGCGTCAAGATTCGGAAAAAAGGTATCTGCCTGGCAGATACAATCCACTTTCGTCAAATAAGCACACTCACAATAGGGCAGAAACGCCTCGTATACCGTTCCACCGCCAATGATGTACACTTGTTCCGTCGGAACGTTTTTCAGACTTTCCAGAGCCTCCTCCACACTGTGAACCACCTCTGCATTCCCAAAGGAGTATTCCTGTTTATGGGTGAGCAGGATATTTTTTCTACCGGACAGAGGGGCATTTCCCGGCAGGCTCTCCATAGTCTTCCTGCCTCCCAGCACAACGCCTCCCATTGTCTTATCTTTGAAAAAATGTTTATCCTCCGGAATATCCACCAAAAGCTTCCCCTGCTTACCAATCCCCCAATGAGAATCCACACAAACAATTAAGTTCATCACAGTCTCTTTCCCAGCATAACGATTCCTATCTGAACCCTGTTTATTCCCCATCTGTTATGCTGCCCTCGTTTTCATTTACTCATCCAACGCATAATTTGGTCTTTCCGGGTCTATCACCGGTGTAATATCATCACCAATCAGATCAATCAAATCATTCGCATCATGCGCCTGCTTATACTCCAATTCTTCCCGATATAGGGGGAATAACTGATAAAAGTTAATCTTTCCCTTCTTACCCAATCTCAATTCCATCGTTTCGAAATCTTTATTCACTGCAGTGACCAACATCATACTGCACAAATCCGTACTATCTGCATAAGCAGTATTTTCCTCATCGTTAGAAACCGTATGACCAAATCCCAGCCATGTTTTGCAATTAATCGGCAATCTTGCAATGATTTTTAATTGCCTAATTGGCCAGTAGTCCTCTTCCTTGTCAGATTTTATATTCCAGGTCGGCGGCAGGCACATAACCACCTCCGCTCTTTCTAATTCGTATTGCTTTAACTCCTTGGGAACATGCATTTTATAGGCACCCATTCCCATGGATACCAACGTGTAATAATTGTTTTCTTCCGTTGGAGGAATGACAATGATATCCAAATGAATATCCGGGGATATAATTTCATGAAGCACCTCTTTGTATTCCCCAAACTGCTCCACGATATACTTTTCATACTGGTCATATTCCTCTTCCGTATACAAATACATAGGTCCTGCCATTTTTTTCTTAAACTTATCAAATAGTCCCATAACTTCCTCCTCAATGTTTCAAACTATTCCCAGTCTTCTTTTTCTCTTTTTTGCTCCACAAAAAGATATGCATACTCTCCCGGCACATATGCCTTCACTCTGGTTCCCTCATTCTCGTATTCCTCCTCCACAATCTGCCCGTATTTTCGCAGCAGATTAATTTGGGAGCCATCGGAATAGGGAATCACCTTCTCAATCAACACTTGATTTGCTTTCAAAAGTTCACTGAGGGTATCCAGCATAGTTTCGATGCCGTCGCCGGTACGGGCAGAAATACGCACGGTACGGTCTGCCTGCAAATCCTTAAGCAACGGACTTCCTTCCAGCAAATCTATCTTGTTAAAGGCAGTGACAATCTGCTTGTCCCCGATTTCCAGCCGGCGCAGTGTCTCATATACGGTATGCATCTGTGCCTCCAAATCGGGATTGACACTATCTACCACATGCAAAATAATATCTGCATATTTTGCCTCTTCCAATGTACTGCGGAATGCCCGTATTAAATGATGGGGCAGCTTACGTATAAAACCTACCGTATCCGTAAACAACATCTCCTCCCCATCCTCACGCTCTAATTTCCGAGTGGTAGGGTCCAGCGTAGCAAACAATTGATTTTCCGACAGGACATTTGCCCCGGTCAGATGATTTAAGAGTGTAGATTTCCCCGCATTGGTATACCCCACGATAGCAACTACCGGCACAGGATTTTCCTGCCGTTTTTTCCGAGTGACCTCTCTCGTACGCTTCACCTGTTCCAATTCACGCTTTACTAATGTAATCCGCTCTTTAATCAAACGGCGGTCCATCTCCAGCTTTTGCTCTCCGGGACCTCTCGTGCCGATACCACCACCGAGACGGGACAACTCACTACGCCCTCCCACAAGATGGGAAGCACGGTACCTCAGCTGTGCCAGCTCCACCTGTAATTTTCCCTCACTGGTAGATGCCCTCTTTGCAAAAATATCCAATATCATCACCGTGCGGTCAATCACCTTCACTCCCAAGGCATCCTGCAAGTTATGATACTGCGCCGGTGACAATTCATCATCACAGACCACTGCATCTGCCTGTAATTCTTCCACGAGCTGCTTTACTTCTTCAATTTTTCCTTTTCCAATATATGTCCCCGGATGGAAACGCTCCCGGTTCTGAATCACTTTTGCCACGGTCACCGCTCCGGCTGTCTGCCCAAGCTCCTCCAGTTCATCCAGAGACTGCTCTGTGTCATCCCCGTCCGCTGTGGCAACTCCCACCAGAATAATCCGCTCCTGCTCCTCCTCTGTCACATACATATTTTCGGACATTTATAACCTCATTTCTTTGTGACCCGAGTAGCAATAAATTCGGCTTCCTTTGCCATATCTGCATCCTGCGGGTATGCCTCCATATATTCCTTCGCTTTCTTTTGTGCCTCTTTCATGTTTCCCATTCGTTCTAACAATATCACCTGATTGCGCAATAATTCCTGGTATGCCGCGGTCACACCCATAGCCAGTCCCTGCTCCAGATATTTTTCCGCTTTTTCATAATCTTTTATTTCCATGTAACAGCCTGCCAGTTCTCCATATACCTGTGGAATGGTAACCTCTGACTTGCATTCCTCCAGATACGTTTCATAGTAATCCTTTGCCTGTTCAAAAGCACCTGCAGACTGTTCGATTTTCCCAAGATAGAAATTGGCTTCTGCACAGTTTCCTTTTTGGGACTCCAGCAAAATATCCTTTGCTTCGTCTGTTTTTTCCAGACAAATATACGCCCTGCCAATCTGCATCTTATCCTGTGCATTTGCCCCGTGCATAGAAGTCAATTTATTGAGTGTCTCCGTAGCAGCATCTGTCTGTCCCGACTGTATGTATGTTTCATAACAGCCAAAATATGCATCATAACATTTATCATCAAGATCTATTGCCTGCAGGAAGTCATTTGCTGAAGAATCGTATTCCCCTATGCTCTGTTTAATCTGTCCCCGCAATACATAGCCCTGCACATCCTTTTTGTTTTCCTTAAGCATCTGGTCCATAACCCCCAATGCCCCCAGAGAATCCCCGGATGAAAATTGGGACATAGCGAGTGTAGCATAAACATCTCCGTTCAACTCTTTATATTCTGTAACTTCCAACGCCATATTACACTGTTCTTTTGCCTTATCATACTGATGGAGCCCATAATATGCCAATGCCTCGCCATAATGTAATCTTTTATTGTTCTGTCTGGAAATTTTATTGTCCACATTCTGGTATGCCTTTTCAAATTGCTTGATTGCTGATTTGTACTCTCCTAAATGGTTCAAAGTCATTCCATAATCAATGAAATACTCTGCCTTATCGCCATTTTCCTTGATTGCTGTCTTGAAAGAATCTACCGCTTTATCGTACTTTCCCGACTCCGCATATTTCATTGCTTGCTTATATGCCTTGTCGGCTTTTCCACAACCGGCAGTACATGACATGACACTACACAATGCCAATAAAAAAACGATTTTTTTTCCTCTCATACTGTTCTCTTATTTTCCTTCCTCTGCATGACTGGAGGGACATCTTTTATTACGGCATAACGTACCATCAGATGTCCCTCCAAATATTTTCTTTTCTCTATCCGGCATAAAACACTAATTTCTCATACTCATCGGAGGGCATTGGTTTCGCATAATAAAATCCTTGCACATACTCACAACCGATATTCTTTAGAAATTCCACCTGGCTTTCCTTTTCCACACCCTCTGCAATAACCGGCATTTCAAGTGCTTTCGCCATATTTACCACCGATGCCAGAATATTTTCGCCACGTCCCGGGATATCCGTATCCGACATAAATTTCATGTCGATTTTTAACACATCTACTGCGATATCTTTTAGAACGTTCAGAGAAGAATATCCACTTCCGAAATCATCCATTAAAATTGTAAAGCCTTTTTCCTGTAAGTGTTTCATAGTTTCCCGAATCATATACGGATTACTGGTATATGCACTTTCCGTAAGCTCCAACTGTAATAACTCCGGTGGGATGTCATAATTCTCTACCAACTCACAGATCACATCTACCAGCTTGGGGTTGTAAACACTGACTCTGGATACATTTACGGAAACAGGATTAGGATGATAGCCCTTATCCAGCCATCCGCGTATCATTTGGCATGTATGCTCCCATACATAATAATCCAACTTTATAATGAAGCCATTACGCTCAAATATAGGGATAAACTCTCCCGGAGAAATAATCCCGCTGTCCGTATCCTTCCAGCGAACCAACACCTCTGCACCGGCATATTTATCCTGTTGGATATCATATTTAGGCTGTAAATACAGGATAAATTTTTCCTGCTCCAATGCCGGTCGCGTCATATTGACAATCTTTTGCTCCTTAATGATATCCCTGCTCATCTCATCCTGATAAAAAGCATAATTCTGCATATAATTTCCTTTGCAGATTTTTGTCGCCAGCTTTGCATTATCATACATATCATTGACTTCCATCTTCAGGTCATTTATCAGATAGAAACCAAACACGGGAATCATGTCGAATTCCGGTATGATTTCCCGAATTTCATCCCTGAACTTAGATGACAGCGACATCAGTTCGCTCTCCTTTGTATATGTCATACAGATAGCAAACACGTCTGCACGCATCCGTCCATAGGTTACATGCTCTTTTCCAGCCATAAATTTACGTATTTTGTCGGAAACCTCCCGAAGAAAATGATCACCTCGCTCTATTCCGTAAAAGGAATTGACCAGATTAAATTTTGCAATATCCAGACGAATCATCACATACTGACCATCCGGATACTGGTCAAACATCTCCCTGGTAGCTTTCAAAAAATGGTCTCTTCGGTATAACCCTGTCAGAGAATCATACTCCTCTACATACTGCAGTTTTCGCATAATCTGCATCTGACTGCGTTCTATCGCATTACGCAAACGGAAATGAATGATCTTTTTATTGTATGGCTTACGAATAAAATCCCATGCCCCCAGCTCCAGGCTGTGTGTCTCGTTGTCCTGATGCCCATCCCCTGTAGATACAATAACAGGGATATTTTGCAGCTTCTCATCATTTGCATAATGCTCCAAAAAGGTAAAACCGTCCATACCCGGCATAATTAAATCCAAGATGATAGCAGCATATTTTTTCGGTGATGCCTGCAGCATCTTCAACGCTTCTTCCCCGTCATTTGCTGTCTCAATCTGATAATCAGATTCCAAAATCTTAGTTAGCAGCATGCAATTTACTTCTTCATCATCCACCACCAATACTACATTTTCCATACTTCATACCTCCCCATTGAAGTATTTATACCCCCTAGCATAACGGCTCCTATCTGAACCCTGTTTAGAGCCTGACACATACTGCGTTAATTGTAACACAATTTTGCAATTCTGTCTCTGGAATTTTGTAAATTTAAGAAATGTATTTATTTATCACTTCCAACAAATCCTCTTTAGACTGCAATCCCGTTATTTTCTCTTTCACCTCTCCGCTTTGAAAAAGAACGAGAAACGGAATTGCCACTACCTTGTAACTCTGTGCCAACTCCATGTTTTCATCCACGTTTACTTTGCAGATTTTCAGTGCGGGACACTCTTTTTCCAATTCCTCCAGAACCGGTGCAATCATCTGGCAGGGACCACACCATTCTGCCCAAAAATCGACTAACACAGGACCTTCCGCCTGCATTACTTCTCTCTCAAAATTATCCGATGTTCCGTGAATCATAAATACCTCCATTCAATACTGTTAAGACACCATTTGTGTCCCAACATCATTTTAATCTGATTATTTTCCAATAGGATACCCAAAAAAACATATCCGGTCAACCCTTATGGAACCATCATTCTTCCTGTTGCATAAGATAGGATATACCTTTTTTTTAATTATTATGAGTCAAACTGAGATTAAGAAAGTGAGGTCCGTTTCATGCATGCCATTCACAACATCATCGTTTACGGTTCAGATAAACGCCAGTTGGCATTGCAGGAACTGTTCAAACAGGCAGGTGCTGTAACAGTTTCTCCCACCCGGTACAACGAATCTGATATACAGTATTGTCAGGAACAGGAGGCGGGCTGTACCATACTCTTACCTGTCCCCTGTCCGGGAGAAATCCGCGAACAAATTCTGAAGGATGCTGCACCCGGCTCTTTGATTCTGGGCGGAAACCTTCCCTCTGAGTTTGTAGCGAGATGTTTGAAACAGGGGCTGCTCGTTTACGATTATCTGGATAGTCCCTCTGTGGTTATCCAAAACGGCATCGCTACCGCGGAAGGCGCAATTTGTGAAGCAATCCGTCATAGTCCCTGGAACCTGTATCAGCACAACTGTCTCGTGATGGGCTATGGCAGATGTGGCAGCGTACTGGCTGACCGTCTTCTGGGTATGGGAGCCTATGTAATCGTTTCTGCCAGAGATCCACAAAAAGCGGCAAAAGCACAAGTTATGGGCTGTTCCCTTCTCTCCGACAACACCGATTTATCTCAGTGTTATTTCGTATTTAACACGGTTCCTGCCCCTGTATTGACAAGTTCTTTATTAAATCGCCTTCCAGGAGATGCTGTCATCATTGATATAGCATCTGCTCCCGGTGGCTGTGACTTTACTTACTGTGAGAAAAAAGGGCTGCAGGCAGCTCTGTATCCCGGACTGCCAGCAAAATACGCTCCTAAGAGTTCCGCAGAAATTATATTTAAGCACTTGAATGAAGTATTTCAAATCGGATCGAAAGGAAAAAAAACATGAAAGAAACTATCACCATTGGCTATGCCATCACCGGATCATTTTGCACATTTGCAAAAACAATTACTGCATTAGAGAAACTGGTGGAAATGAATTATCAGGTACAACCTATTTTTTCAGAAAATACCAGCCATATGGATAACCGCTTCACGGAGGCATCTGCTTTTTGCAAAAAGGTGGAAGAAATCACCGGCAATCCGGGCATCTACACCATCCCCGCTGCAGAACCCATCGGTCCAAAAGCCCCCTTCGATGCTCTGGTTATCGCTCCCTGTACCGGCAATTCCATGTCCAAACTGGTAAACGGGATTACCGATACCCCTGTTCTCATGGCTGCCAAAGCACATCTTCGCAACGAGAAACCACTTATTATCTCTATTTCCAGCAATGACTGCATGGGTATGAATTTCAAAAATTTAGGCTTGTTATATAACACAAAAAATGTATATTTTGTGCCTTTTGGGCAGGATGACTATAAAAAGAAAACAAACTCTCTGGTTGCTCACATCGAACTGATTCCCGATACCATCGAAGCAGCATTACAGGGAAAACAATTACAACCTGTCCTCCGTTCTCCTTTTTCATAACATCGTGCAGAAAGCAAATATGGCGGTGGAAATATTCTGAAGTAACAGAATATTCCCACCGCCATATTCATTTTATCTCTTTTGCAACCTCAATCCGACACTTTGCTCTATGATATGCAAAATTATTTATAGAATTCATGACACCCATGGCGGAATAAACGGGTCAGGCAACGATCAAACCATGATACATTTCCACTCTCTGCCAAGGCTCTCTCCATAAAATATAGTGCTCCCTGTGAGGTGTCTTTTCCTTTTAACGCCTCTCTCACAGCCTTTTTCGTTCCCTTGGAAACGTGTACGGAATAATAACTACCGTTGGATACCGGTGAAAACTGATATCTGCTGCCTCTGTGGGCAAACACCACACCTCGTACACTGTTGGGAAAATGTTTATTTATGACACGGTTTAGTACCACATTTGCCACTAACATTCTTC
Source organism: Lachnospiraceae bacterium (assembly GCA_022510685.1). Taxonomy (GTDB): domain Bacteria; phylum Bacillota; class Clostridia; order Lachnospirales; family Lachnospiraceae; genus Butyribacter. The sequence continues at coordinate 38,260 of JAFLTA010000001.1, forward strand.
CCTCCAGATCTTCTCCGCCGGCTTCTGCCTCTACAATACGGCATAATACCTCCTCCGTCTCGGTTCCCCGTATTTTACCGCATTTTTTTTCAATCGCTTTTCGCCTCGCCTTCTCTTTCCGAAGTCTTGCCAAGCGTGCCTTGCGAATACGTTCTTTTCGTTTTTCCTCTTTCATTTGCTTCAATTTCTTTTCTTGAATTTCACGTTGTTTCCGGATGCGTTCCGCTTCTTCTTTCTGTGCCTTATCTGCACGCCATTTTGTAATGTGCTCCGCAATCTCAACAGAAGAAATTACTGTTGTATCCGAAGCTGTCCCCTCACTATAATATGCCGAATCGGAAAAATGATCCTCCCCTCCGGTCGCAAACATCGCTACATTGACCAGCTCCGCATCACTACGGATTTCATAAGTTCGTTCCGGAGCTTTCGCCACAACGGTTCCGGTTTGTTGGAATGTCATTTCCAAAACCAATAATCCTATCAATATACTTACTTGTAACCACTTGATTCGCATGAATTTCCTCTTTTCTTTCTTTTTTGCAGAGATTTCACAGTGAAAACAAACATATTTTGTTTGTTTTTCGCCACACTATAGTTTATGAAATTCTACCTGAAATGTTAAAAATGTTACGAAACTATTACGAGTATATGGAAATATTTTAAGTTTTATACATTTTTATACATGCCACTGCTCGACAACTATGGATTTTTCTGTCGATTTATGATAAATTGGATAAATAGAATCTACGGAAGGGAGTGACAAAAAACGTGGCAAAAGGAGTTTTCCGGGCAACAAAAAAAGACGGCAGCACCTACTACCGTTCTTCCATTACCCTTCGCGGGAAGCATATTAGTCTGGGAAGTTTTGACTCCGAACAGGAAGCACACTCTGCTTATCAGACTGCCCTCTCTGTCATTTCAAGCAATGAAAAAATCACTCCTGATGAGTATTCTTCTGAGAAATATCCTGTACTTGACTTTCGAAAGTGGATTACATTGATTAATTTCAAAAATAACGGAATTTATATTAAGACACCCATATATTTACAACAAAATTTCTTTCAATACTATTTGACACCACAGGATGTGTTACTCTTTGATGTTGACGACTTATTTTACTATTCTAATCATGCCATCATGCGCCGCGGAAATCACTTGTTTGTAGCAGAATATGGCATGCAGACAAATATTCACTCACGATATGGCATACGCAATTTTGCCAGGCTGGATGTGGATTTTCGATTTGTAAACGGCAACGAAAACGACTACCGGTACTCCAACATTGAAGTTATCAACCCATACAGTGGTGTCACCGTAACTACTGAACAGGGACGTACGGTATACTCCACCCGCATCCATATCCACGGTAATTATCTGGTAGGACATTTTCCCTCCCTGACCGAGGCGGCAATCGCCTATAATAAAGCCGTTGATTATGTATGGCAGCAAGGTTGTCCCAAACAGTTTACCAAAAACTATCTGGAGTCCCTTTCCCGGGATTCCTATATGGAGTATTACGAAAAAATAACACTACCCCAAAAACTGTTGGACTATACACCTGATACTTATCAATAAGAAGTCTTCTTTTGTTGCAGTTTATGGTACTTTCGCAACACAAACCATTCTAAACGACGTTTCAAAATAATCTGAATCTCCTCATGCTTTGCAATGGGATGCACCAAAACAGAGTGGACTCCGGCACGGTTTGCTCCCCATATATCGGTAAATATCTGGTCTCCCACGAACATGGTAGTCTCCGGTGTGGTGTTCATATGCTGCATTCCCTGCAAATACCCTTTTGCCGATGGTTTCCCTGCCTTATAGACATATTTTGCCTCCAGGGTATCTGCCAAAGGCTTTACCCTATGCTCCTTATTATTGGATATGATACACACATCAAAACCAATTTCATGTAGTCGTTCAAACAGGGCAATTGCCTCCAATGTCACCGGCTGGTCATGTTCTACCAAAGTATTGTCTACGTCAAAAAGAATTCCTCGGATACCCTTTTCATAATACGACTCATAATCAATTTCATAGGACGATTGATATTCCTCATCGGGAAATAAATTCTGAAACATCCCTAAAGTCGGTCTGACTGCCAGACCACTCCTTTCCACTATAACTGCTTTGTCAGGTTAATCATCTCAATAGCACCCAAAGCACAGTCATATCCTTTATTACCTGCCTTGGTTCCCGCACGCTCAATTGCCTGCTCAATATTATCTGTAGTCACTACACCAAACATAACCGGTATTCCTGCTTCTAAACTGACTGCAGCAATTCCCTTGGAAACTTCTGCACACACATAATCGTAATGACTGGTTGCCCCGCGGATGACAGCACCTAAACAGATGACCGCATCATACTTTCCTGACATTGCCATCTTCTTTGCCACTAACGGAATTTCAAATGCACCGGGAACCCACGCCAGCGTAATATCCTCATCTGCAACACCGTGACGAACCAGACCATCTCTGGCACCGTCAATCAGCTTCGATACAATGAATTCGTTAAAACGCGCACCCACAATGCCGATTTTTAACCCCTCTGCAACCACATTTCCTTCTACTGTTTTCATGATTTCTCCTCCTAATAACAATTAATTTATAGTTTTAAAATATGACCCATTTTTTCCTTTTTCGTCTGCAGATAAAAGCGGTCGTGCTCTCCCGGCTCCATTTCAATCGGTACTCTCTCTACAATTTCTAAGTTATATCCGGAAAGCCCATATACTTTTGCCGGATTGTTTGTCAAAAGCCTTAACTGGCGAATCCCTAAATCCACCAAAATCTGAGTGCCGATGGTGTAATCTCTGGCATCTTCCGGAAAACCTAACTCCAAATTCGCCTCTACGGTATCCCGCCCCTGATCCTGCAGCTCATAGGCGCGAATCTTGTTAATCAGTCCGATACCACGTCCTTCCTGCCGCATATAGAGCAGTACACCCCTTCCCTCCTTGGCAATCATCTTCATGGCAGCGTCATATTGCTGTCCACAATCACAGCGGGCGGAACCCAACGCATCTCCCGTCAGGCACTCCGAATGCACACGGCAAAGTACCGGTTTTCCATCACTGATATCTCCCTTCACCAATGCCACATGATGCTCCCCGTTCAGTTTGTTCACATAGCCGTGAATCATAAAATCGCCATAGCGGGTAGGCATTTTTGCCTTTGCCACACACTCCACCAGAATCTCGTGCTCCTTGCGGTATTGCACCAAATCGGCAATCCGACCAAACTTCAACCCATGTTTCTCTGCAAAAGCAATCAAATCCGGTGTTCTCGCCATATTACCGTCTTCCTTCATGATTTCACAGCAAAGCCCCACTGGCTTAAGCCCTGCAATTCTCATTAAATCGACGGTTGCTTCTGTATGCCCGTTTCTCTCCAGCACACCACCATTCTTTGCCTGCAGCGGAAACATATGCCCCGGCATACGGAAATCTTCCGGTTTTGCATTAGGCTCAACGGTCTTTAACGCTGTTACAGAGCGCTCATAAGCAGAAATTCCCGTCGATGTATCCTTGTGGTCAATAGAAACGGTAAATGCTGTACAGTGATTGTCCGTATTGATTTCACACATCTGCCGCAGCCCCAGTTTCTTGGTATACTCCTCATCCATCGGCATACAAATTAAACCTTTGGCATAACTCGCCATGAAATTTACATTTTCTAACGTGGCATGTTCTGCTGCACAGATGACATCCCCTTCATTTTCACGGTCTTCATCGTCAATCATGACGATGATCTTTCCGGCACGGAGATCCTCCAATATTTCATCTATACTGTTAAATTGATATTCACTCATGGATTATTACCTCATTTCTACGATGTTTGCACATCATCTCTTTGTAAAACATCTCCTCACCCCTATATTTTAAGAAGTCTGTTGAAACCATTCAGAAAAAGCCATTCTCTTGCAAAAATGCCATATCTATGGTTTTTCTTTGTGTTTTTTCAGATACCTGTTCCGGCATCGTCACAAAGCGTTCCACATACTTCCCGATAATATCATTTTCCAAGTTCACACTGTCACCCGGATGTTTTCTTAATAATGTCGTCTCCTCGCCGGTATGGGGAATGAGCGACACGGAAAAGCTGTCATCCGTTAATTTTGCCACAGTTAGACTGATTCCGTCAATAGCAATAGACCCTTTTTCCACAATATATCGCAATAATTGGGGCGAAGCTCCGATTTTTACCCATACGGCACTCTCCTCCCTCTCCATAGAAAGGATTTTTCCTGTCCCATCAATATGTCCTGATACGATGTGTCCGCCAAATCTTCCATCTGCTGCCATAGCCCGCTCCAGATTTACCGGAGAGCCACCTGTCAATGCTCCCAGAGAACTTCTCCGCAAAGTTTCTGCCATGACATCTGCAGTAAACGTATCCTTTTGCATACCTGTCACGGTTAGACAAACTCCGTTCACGGCAATACTATCCCCGATTTTCGTTCCCTCTAACACCGCAGATGCTCGAATCGTCAGCACTGCCGATACGTTTCCTCTCTGTATAGAGACAATCTGACCGATTTCTTCTATAATTCCCGTAAACATGCCTTGAATTCCTTTCTACCATTATCGCAGGTCATACTCCAGGAGAATGTCTTCTCCCAAAGAAGTTATTTTCCGGTGATATCCCTGCCAAGCCAGTGACGGTTCCTCCACACCCGCTCCATGTACCGGTGTATACCTGCCACTACCTCCAAACCACTTAGGGGCTATATATACTTGCGCATGGTTCACTATCCCTGCCTCCAGCGCACCAGCGTGAAGTGTTCCACCGCCTTCCAGTAAAATGCCGTCTATTTTTTTCTCCCCCAAAATTTTCATGAGCTTCTCCAAGTCCAATTTTACCGATTCCCGGAGATTCTGCTGTCCCGGCACGGGAAGGAGTTCCACACCCTTTTCCTGCAGTTTCTTTGCCTGTGGCAGTTCCAGACTTTCCGGCAATGTTGCAACCCATACCGGGGCTCGTCCCACTGTCTGTACCAGCTGACTTTGCAGCGGTATCCTCAAATGACTGTCACACACGATACGCACCGGATTTCTGCCACCCGGTAATCGACATGTAAGCAGAGGGTCGTCCTGCAATACAGTCTGTACCCCCACCATGATAGCAGACAGAGCATTCCGTGTCTCCTGCACATGTTCTCGTGCCGTTTCTGACGTCACCCATTTACTCTTGCCACTGTCACAAGCTATTTTTCCATCCAATGTCATGGCATATTTCATGACCACATAAGGCAGCCCGGTAGAAATATAACGAAAAAAAACTGGATTTAATGCATCGCATTCTGCTTTAAGTACCTGTGTTTCCACTTCAATACCGGCATCCAGCAATTGTCTGATACCTTTTCCCGCCACCAGCTCATTGGGATCGTCTGAACCTACATAGACTTTACGGATTCCATGCTCAATAATCGCCTGAGTGCAAGGCGGCTGTTTCCCATGATGACAACAAGGCTCCAGTGTCACATATAGCTCTGCCCCCCTGGCATCTTCCGGATTTTGCAATTTGGAAAAAGCATGTCTTTCTGCATGTAACTCCCCATAGCAGGCATGATATCCTTCCGCAATAATCTCATCGTTTTTTACAACAACCGCACCTACCAGAGGATTCGGGTTGACCTTGCCAATTCCTTGCTTTGCCAGCGCAATAGCACGGAGCATATATTCCTCTTTCACCCTGTCACCTCCTGTAATTGAGTCATGTTTTACTATATACACAGCCACAATAATTCTGTCGGTATAAATCATACTCCTTTGAGAGCTCTATGGATTTCAGATAACCGCCTTTTTTCTTAAAGTCAGATACCAGATACTTTACTCCGTATTCTTCTTGTAACGATAGACCGATTTCATTGAGTTTCCCTGCATTTTTATGAGGACTGACCGACAGGGTTGTGGTAAAATAATCAAATCCTCCGTCTCTGGCGACGATGGCAGCTTCGCGCTGCCTCATCTCATAGCACCGGAAACAACGTTCTCCACCCTCCGGAAGGGACTCCAATCCTTTTGCCATCTCAAAAAAAAGCTCCGGTTCATATGCTCCCTCCTCAAAGGACACCGGATTGGGAACAGGCAGCTCACGAATCAGACGTTTCTGCTCCTCCACCCGTTTCCGGTATTCATTTTCCGGAGAAATATTGGGATTATAGTACCATATCGTAATTCGGAAATACTTTGCAAGGTAACTTAAACAATAACTGCTGCATGGTGCACAACAGCTATGCATGAGCAGTGTGGGAGTCTGTCCCTGTGACACCAGTTCTTCTATAATTCGATCCAGTTCCCTCTGATAGTTTACCCCGGTCAAAATATTTTCCTCTCTTTCCGCATACTGCTATATCTTTTCAGATGATAAGAGAACTAATGAATATGGTTTTATTTAATGTCTCTCTCGTCCATCCCCAGCTATCCAGTGTTTCCTGTGGAATAATTCCGTTTAAGAACAGGTTTGCCACATAATAGATTACGATAAACGCTACAATAAAATTGACAATCGCTCCTCCGTACTTATCAAGAGCCCCCACGATAGGTATTCTATCCACTAACCCGAGTGCACCCACCAGATAGTGGCACACTATGGACATAACAATAAATGCCGGCACAAACACTACAGCATGTGCAAATCCTGCCTGTGATGCCAAAAAAGCCGCAACCGCATAAGAAACAATAACCGCTACTATCTGCCCTAACTTCATGATTACTCCGGTAGTTAATCCATTCAACACGGCAAGCATAAGGATAATGGCTATTGAAAAATCCAACCCTGTTAAAATACTATGTAGTATTAAATGCTTTTCGGTTGTTGCATCCGGAGCCGGCGTCGCATAAACATAATTATAACCAGACGTTAATAAACAATTTAATATCAGAAGTTTTCCTTGCATTATCCTTACCTCCTAACCCATTCATTATAACAACACATCTGCCATATCATACATCCCTGCACCTTTACCCTTGATAAATTTTGCAGCGGCTATGGAGCCTTTGGCAAAAACCGCTCGGGAATACGCCCTGTGCGAAAATGTCACCACCTCGTCTGTTCCGGCAAAGATCACATCATGGTCTCCCACAATGGTTCCTCCGCGAACAGCAGAAATACCCAGTTCTTTTTTTCCTCTTTTCTGGCGTACCTGGGAACGATCATAAACATACTCATACTGATTATCCATTGCTTCATTGACAGCATCCGCCAACGCCAATGCCGTACCGGAAGGAGCATCCAATTTCTGGTTGTGGTGCTTCTCCACAATTTCCACATCAAATCCCTCTGACGCCAATTTACGCGCTGCCTCCTGAACCAGCTTCAACAGGAGATTCACTCCCATGGACATATTGGCAGATTTTAAAACAGCAACTTTTTCACTGGCATTTTTCATGTACTCCAACTGCTCCTCAGAAAGTCCTGTTGAGCAGACGATAATCGGCACCTGCCTGTCCACAGCATAATCCATGCGAACTTCAAATTCATTGGAAGATGAAAAATCAATGATAGCGTCTGCCTCTACATCGCAATCTGCAATACTGTGATACACCGGATATTCATTATCCCTGTTGTCTACAATATCAACTCCTGCCACAATTTTGCAGTCCTCATCCTGCTTTACCAGTTCCGTTATCATCTGTCCCATTCTTCCGTTGCAACCCAACATAATTATTCTCGTCATTTTTCACTGTATCCTTTCTTTTTCCGACAAACAGAACCGCCAGACTATTTCCGACGGTTCCGTGGATTTCCTAACTGTTCTGTCACACCCACTGCACAGTATGATAACGCATACTGTACAAGCAGCGGCATGATTAGTCTGTGACCTTGATTCCTACGTCTTTCATTGCCTGACGGAGTACCTCTTTGTGTGCATCCTCCATCTCAGTCAACGGCATACGCAGGGAGCCGGTCTGATATCCCATCATATTCATTGCAGCCTTTACCGGAATCGGATTTACTTCGCTAAAGAGCGCCTTGATCAGAGGAATATATTTAAGCTGCAGCTCATACGCTCCCTTGACATCTCCCTCTATCAGTTTCATCACCATATCGTGGGTATCCTTAGGAGCCACATGGGACAACACCGAGATAACACCCTTGCCACCTAATGCCACAATGGGAACAATCTGGTCATCGTTTCCGGAGTATACGTCCACATCGCCCTGACAGCGATACAAAATTTCCGCCACCTGGGAAATATCGCCGGATGCTTCCTTCACAGCAACAATATTATCTACATCGTGTACCAGATCTGCAATCGTCTTAGGCTCAATATTCACTCCTGTACGTCCTTTAATATTGTAGAGGACAATTGGCAAATCTACATTTTTTGCCACCTCTGTGAAATGTTTTTTCAGTCCGTTCTGTGTGGCTTTATTGTAATACGGAGATACGACTAACAGTCCGTCTGCCCCTGCATTCTGTGCATCCTTGGATAATTCAATGGCTGTCCGGGTGCAGTTGGAACCTGTTCCCGCAACTACCGGAACACGTTTTTTCGTCATCTCCACACAGGCACGAATCGTCTCAACATGTTCTTCAATAGTCATCGTAGCCGCCTCACCGGTTGTACCACATATGATAATGGCATCCGTCCCTCCGGCAATCTGGTCATTCACAATCCGCTCCATCTCCGGATAATTGATACTTCCATCCTCATGCATTGGTGTAATCAACGCTACACCTGCACCTGTAAATATTGACATATGCTTTCCTCCTGGTATCTTTATGTTATCTTGTTTACTGCGCATGCTTTCTGCGCATATAGAGAACGCAGTTCTCTCAAGATAAACGCATTCATGCGTTTATTATATCTTATTTTGTGATTCAATAAATGTGCATATCACCCCGGAATATCCTTTTCCAAATCAATTTTGGAAACGATATCCACGTATGGTTCTAATTCCGGTGGCAAAGACCTTCCCGTCATCACCAGCTTGCAGTAATCATCCCGCAATGTTATGAGAGAAATAATATCCTCCATGGAAATAATTTTTAAATCAATCAGTGCCAACACCTCGTCCAACACCAATACGTCACACTCACCGGTGTCAATCACTTTTTTGGCAAAATTAAATCCGTTAAGAATATTTTTCTGCTCCTCCTTCTTCTGTGATTCCGGCAACAAGTCATAGACCTCATTTTCTTTCTCAAAGCGGAATAACTTGATGTCCGGTTCCAGACGATTGAGGAAACTGAATTCCTCCGCATCTTTCCCCTTGAGGAACTGGATAATAATAACAGACTGTCCCAGTCCTGCTGCACGGATACACTGACCTACCGCAGCAGAGGTTTTTCCCTTTCCGGTGCCGTAATATACTTGTACAACTCTTTGACTCATCTGACTCCTCCTGCCCTGCCATATGTAAAAAATGACCAGAGCAACAAATAAATCTACTTGTCAACTCTAGCCATTCTATCATATCTTAGCACAAAAATCTACTTTTTTAGTTTTCCTCTGCAATATATTCCAATTTGCTGACGGATACTTCATACGCAACTCTCTTTTCATACTGCTCCTCACCGATTTTTTTCTGATATTCCCGGCTCTGGATTCTGCCCCAAATCTGTATATGAGAACCGACTTCAAATTTATCCGCAAAACGGGCATTTCGTCCCCAGCAGATGCACGGAATATAGTCTGACTTGCCATATGGTCGGTTTACCGCCAAAAGAACATCTGCAATCTCTCTACCCAGCGGTGTTTTCCGATATACCGGATGTTTGCATACATAACCATCCAAAAAAATATAGTTGGGATTCTGGTCATCATCCTCCTGCTCTACCAAAGCTGCCTCTCTGGCAAATACAGATAAAACGAGACGATTTCTGTTTTCTTCATGGCGGTTATACGAACGGAACTGTCCTGACACCTGTAAAATACAGCCTCTGTAATCGGCTGTTACATCCATTAATCGTTCAGACACCATAACCGGAATCACATCATAAGAATTACTCAATCTGCACACTGCGATATTTACTACATAGAAATGCTCTCCATAGACCTCATGGCTAAATGAGAATTCGCTGACTACTTCACCTGCAATTGTCACTTGGTTGTTTGTGAATACTTTATCCAACATATTTCATGTCCTCCTTTTTCCTGCGCACCGTTATTACGAAACGCCTTGAAGCTTTCCTGCTCCACTGGTATTTTTTAGTTATTACATTTTATTTGTTTCATGCGCCCTTTAGAACTGTATTTTGCGCAATTGTGAAAACATTATTCGACACATGCAAATATTTTTGGCACTTTTGTCCCTTGTTTATTTTTAATAATCTAGTATACTAGTATACTGTGAATGGAGGTTTATACGATTATGATAAGAGACGATATACGGAATATTGCAATCATTGCCCATGTTGACCACGGAAAAACCACACTGGTAGATGAACTTTTAAAACAGAGCGGCGTATTTCGTGAAAATCAGGAAGTCGCAGAGCGCGTGATGGATTCCGGTGATATTGAGAGAGAGCGCGGTATCACCATTCTTTCCAAAAACACGGCAATCACTTACAAAAACACAAAAATAAACATTATCGACACACCCGGACACGCTGATTTCGGCGGAGAGGTGGAACGTGTCCTGAAGATGGTAAACGGCGTTGTCCTTGTGGTAGATGCCTTTGAAGGTGCTATGCCACAGACAAAATTCGTACTGAAAAAAGCATTGGAGTTGGAACTGCCTGTTATCGTATGCATTAACAAGATTGACAGACCGGAAGCACGCCCAGACGAAGTGGTGGATGAGGTACTGGAATTGTTTATTGATTTGGATGCCAATGACGAACAGCTTGACTGTCCGTTTATCTTCGCTTCCGCAAGAAACGGTATCGCTTCTGTCAATGCAGAAGAAACCGGTACCGACATGACACCTCTGTTTGAAACCATCTTAGACTATATCCCCGCCCCGGAAGGTGATCCTGATGCAGGAACCCAGGTGCTTATCAGTACCATTGACTATAATGAATATGTGGGACGAATCGGTATCGGAAAAGTAGATAACGGTTCCGTTAAGGTAGGACAGGACGTAGTTATTGTCAATGCCCATGACAAGGAAAAGATGCAAAAAGTCCGCATCACGAAGTTATATGAATTTGACGGACTCCAAAAAGCAGAGGTTGAGGAGGCAACCATCGGATCTATTGTCGCCATTTCCGGTGTGAGTGACATCCATATCGGAGATACGTTATGCTCCCCGGAAAACCCTGTTCCCATTCCATTCCAGAAAATATCGGAGCCAACCATTGCCATGCATTTTCTGGTGAATGACAGTCCTCTCGCGGGACAGGAGGGAAAGTTCGTGACCTCCAGACATTTGCGGGAACGTCTTTTTAGTGAGTTAAATTCCGATGTCAGTCTTCGTGTTGAGGAAACAGAAAATACAGACAGCTTTCAAGTCTCCGGACGCGGTGAGTTGCATTTGTCAGTATTAATCGAGAATATGCGCCGTGAAGGCTATGAATTTGCCGTAAGCAAAGCAGAGGTGCTCTATCGCACTGATGAGCGGGGCAATAAATTAGAGCCCATGGAGCGTGCATTTATTGATGTACCGGAAGAATTTTCAGGAAGTGTCATTGAGAAGCTGAGTAACCGCAAAGGCGAACTACAGGGTATGGGCTCAATCGGCGGTGGATTTACCCGTCTGGAGTTTTTAATTCCCTCCCGTGGTCTCATCGGATACCGTGGGGAATTTCTGACAGATACAAAAGGAAACGGTATCATCAACACCGTGTTTGAAGAGTATGGTCCATACAAAGGCGACATTGCCTACCGTAAACAAGGCTCCTTGATAGCTTTTGAATCCGGCGAAACCGTTGCCTACGGATTATTCAATGCACAGGACCGCGGAACACTTTTTGTGGGTCCGGGAGAAAAAGTATATGCCGGTATGGTAATCGGACAAAACGGAAAAAGTGATGACATTGAGTTGAATGTATGCAAGACAAAACATCTGACCAATACACGTTCCTCCAGTGCAGATGAAGCTTTAAAGCTGACTCCGCCGAAAGTTTTAAGTTTAGAGGAAGCTCTGGAATTTATCGACACAGATGAGTTGTTAGAAATCACACCGGAAAACCTGCGTATTCGTAAAAAAATTCTGGATGCTACTCAACGATTCCGTGCCAAGAAAAATGCGGGAAAATAGTGTAAAAATTTCGGACACTATGTTGTAATACATAGTGTCCGTTTTTTATTCATTATCATTTAACTGCTCCGTTTCATCCGACTGTTGTGTCGGTAATGGTGTCGCTGTAGGTAAAACATTGGGTACATCCGTTGTCTGGGGCGTGGCTGGAGGAGCCGGTGTACCGCTTCCGTTCTCCTGCTTCTTCTCGCCTTTGGTGATGCGAATTTCCACTTCCTCTCCTTGGGATACACGACACGCCTCTCCC
>JAFLTA010000001.1:50760-126630 GCA_022510685.1 Lachnospiraceae bacterium
TCTCCCCTCCTTCATACCATTACAATCTACATAAGCATTCAATGCCGTATCCGGCAATTCTCTCAAGATAGAAGTCCTGCCTGTCACGATAATAGAAAGTAATTGCTCCGGATTGACCACTTCAGCAATCAAATCGTCACTTAAATTTCGGAAAGATATATCCGAAGCCTTTATCTGTATCGTGCGCTCAATCAATGCTTCTATCGTAACCTTAACCGAAATCGTCTCATATTCCGGTGCAACGGTAATGCCATCCGGCAGCATACTCTTTACATCAACCGTTTTTTCCAACTGACTGGAAGTATCCGTCAAACCTGTAATATCCATAGGAATTACAAGTTCTGTCACAGCGTCCATCTTTTTCTCAGTACCTGCAATCTCAATTTCCTGCGGCAGACATTCTGTTCCGACATACTCATAACCCACAGCCGGTCTTCCTTTAATATCCACACGTACCGGAATCGTTTTATTATCCAACACCTTGGCTTTTACTTTTATTTTTGTCTCACCAAAGCGTAGTGTATCAGAGCGAACCACTTCGTCATTGGCATCATATGCCACCGGCTCCAGACGACTGCTGAAATCTTCGCTGGCACCTTCTACATTCAAAAGCACTTTCACAGTAGTTATCCGCTTAATGACAGACCTACCACCCGTCACCTGAACCATATTCGGTTTTGCCGTGCAGTTTCCGATGGTGTAGCCGTCTGCCGGAGTTCCCTCTGTCAAGATAGTAATTTTCAACTGTTTTGTCGCCATATCCTCCAAAGACACTTTCAATACCTGCGAACACTCCAAAGTCACCTCTGAAGAAACTTTTTTGCGCAGAGACGGCTCAATTGCCACTGCATTCACAGAGGAAAGATTTGCCAAGTCCGCTGTGGCACGAATGTCTGTTGCATCCAACTTATCAATGACACTCCTCCTCCCCCCGACTTTCACACTGGCAATCTCTCCGGAGGTTATCTCAAACACCTTATTAACAGACTGCAGCGCATTTTCATTAATCGTTTCTACAGCAACCTGAAATGTCTTTGTCTTATAAGGATCATCAATATTAATTATGATAAGCCATACGAATACAGCACCTATAATGGAGAGTATTTTCAAACCGATATTATGTGTAATGATATTGTGAAAAAAAGTTTTCATTTCTTTCAAGCCTCATCCCCTCCTTTTTTACGCCAAAAAAGTTTTTTGGTTTTTTCCTCAGAGGGCTTACCCTGAAAATCATTGAGTTTTTGGCGGAGTAAATCTCCGTCAACATTTCGCATAAGCTTACCCGCTACCGCCACGGAAATCATACCGGTTTCCTCTGAAACGATTACCGTTAAACTGTCACTGACTTCGCTGATTCCCACAGCAGCACGATGTCTGGTACCTAATTCTTTGGAAAGCCCCATATTATCTGACAACGGCAAATAGCAGGTTGCCGCTACAATACGATCTCCACGCACAATAACGGCACCATCGTGCAACGGAGTATTATGCTCAAAAATATTGATTAACAATTGACTGCTAATTACGGAATCTACGGTAATTCCCGTACGTTCATACTCAGAAAGAACAATGTCTTTTTCCATAATGATCAGCGCCCCAGTTTTCGCCTTGGCGAGTTCACTGGTGGCACGGACAATTTCATTTACAGTTCTATCGGAAAAACGGATATTTTTTTCTTTATTCTCATCAAAAGGCAAAATGGAACTGACGATTTTTTTCTGTCCCAGTTCTTCCAATGCCCGGCGAAGCTCCGGCTGAAACACGATTAACAAAGCCGTAATACCAAGTCCTATCGTCTTGTCGAACACCCACAGGATAACCGTCATATTAAAAAAATAGGCAATCACATACGCAGCAAGCAAAACCATAACGCCCTTCACAAGCGTCCACGCTCTCGTGCGCTTTACCCAAAATGTAATGTGATACAGCGCAAACGCAATAATCACAATCTCCAAAACGTCAGTCAGGGTAACCTTGGGAAGGGATACTCCATAGAGATATTCTTTTATTGATCTGATAATCTGATTCATGAATCCTCCTTCTCCTCCTTTTCACCCGTGATTGCATCTTGTACCCGCTGTAATTCCTCTTTTTCCAGATAAGTTACACGCTGAGAAAACAGATGGGCATTAAAACGCTTGATTCGTTTATTTTTCGGCGCAATATTATTTTTAGGTACAGCCCGTACATAATAGTAGTATTCCTCATCTTCAAACTGTAGATTCTCCACATCTGCATAATTTAGAGACAGACGGAAAAACTGGATTAACAATACGAGGAAGAATGATGCGGTACTGCCCAGAAAAAACTGCAGCATCTGAATACGTACCAACTGCATATAGCCTGCAATCAGAAATAATATCAAATTGGAAATTATGCCAAAGAAAACTGCAATTTCAAAACTATATTTTATTTTTAGATTACGCAATACATATACTATCAGCGTAACGGCAAAAAAAATCACAAAGGATGCCAACATTTCCTTATCACTTACAAATTGGTTAATCAATACTTGAAACAGGTTAATGGTATCGTCTGTTGCAGATGCAACAACAGAAGTCAATGTATGCAACAGATAATAAAGTCCCACTCCTATGAGACCCGGCACCAAAATAATCGGTTCTGCAATTAAGCCTAACAATACCGGCACACCACCGGATAATCCCATAGAATATGCCAAAGGAACTGCCAACACCACATATCCGTATTTCGGAAAAAATTGGATATATAACAAATACAGTATCAAAAAAATAACGGCAACAGAAAACGCCAATATATTTGAGACATATACTATGTGGAGTACAACAAATCCCGACGCCAGAAACAGCAATGCTTCCAGCGGAAAAATCATAGATATCAATCCCATAATCACATTTACATACATATGATTCAGAACCGGCTGATACCCTAGCACCCGGTTAATTGCAAAAAAAACAATAAACCCTATTAAAAAGCGAAAAGAGAAATGAAATAAGAAAGTATAACGCTGATATAACTTATGAATGTATTCCCGCAGGATTAACAGGTGGGTCATACAGTGCCTCCCTCTTTACTCTTTGCATAAAATTCTTCCAACTCTTTCAACTGTGCCATATAGACTCTGAGATTTTGCCGGCTTCGCGTATATTTTGCAGAGTAATACAAAATACAAAACATAATGACCACGATCAATATGCCGATGTAACCTCCACCGATAAGCAGCGCCATTTCACGGATATCCAAGCGCACTACGTTGACAAATAAATATTCCAAATGATACAACGCAACTAATCCCAACAATAATAAATACGACAGACTGTATGCCCATAATACTTTCATAGTATGTGCACGAATATAATCGGAGCGAAAATAGCCGCTCTGTTCGATTTCTTCTTTATAAAGCTTCGTTTCATCAATTGCAAGCTTTGTCATTAACCGCACTTTTTCCTCATTTACCATGCACATACCTCGTTTTCTGCATTGTTACCACAAAACATTTACCTAATATTTAATTATATAATAATCCTTAAAAATATACAAGCCCCTGCCCTTTTGCCGAAAAAAATTTCGGCAAAGACAGAAGCCTGCCATTGTCAGCATGGTGATGCCAATTTGAATCCTGCCTCAAGCCCCCGATTTTGTGATTTACTGCGTCAACGTCTATCGGCGTCATGATGCATCACTTTATGCTCCGAGCTTTTAATATGATGCCCTACAATTTCTGATACATCGGTAATTGTCATAAATGCAGAATAATCATCTTTTTCTATAATCTTTCGGAGCATGGGGAGTTCCATTCGGGTAATAACGCAGTACAATACCTGCTTCTCACCAGTCAGAAGCCCCTCCCCGGACATAAGGGTCACTGTGCGCCCTAACGTTTTATAAATATCCTTTGCAATGTGCCTTCCCTGATTGGTGATAATCATAACTGCCTTTCCCTGGTCTAGTCCCGTATTGATATAATCCACCACCCTTGATGTGATATAGTAGGTAAGCATACTGTACAATGCTCTGTCCAGTCCGAACAACAGTCCTGCCGTCAAGTAAATAACTACATTGCATCCCAAAACAAACTGACCTACAGAAAGGGATGTTTTTCTTGCAATCATAATGGCAACAGTTTCTGTACCGTCCAGACAACCTCCACTCCGGATAATTAAGCCCACACCAAACCCCAGTATAATGCCCCCAAATACAGTGGCTAACAGCTCATCATATGTGGCATCATAATGCCATCGGTTGAATATCTCCAAAAAGATAGCAAACACCACCATAGACACAATCGTCCTCGGAAGAAAACTTTTCTCCAGCTGCTTTGCACCTGCCAAAACAAACGGCAGATTAAAACAAATGGTCAGTATACTGAGAGATACATGAGTAAGCGTGCTGACAATAATGCTGACACCTACAATTCCGCCATCCAGGATACTGGCGGGCACCAAAAATTCTTCCAGGGCAAAGGCTGCCACAATTGCACCTATTATTAAATTAATATACCGTAATATTGTGAATTTCATATTTTCTATTCCTTTTTCTGCTCTTCTGCAGATGGGGTATTTGCAGTTTCCTGCGTAGTATCCGTACCAGCATTTTCCCACCACCATGACCATACAGCAACACCTAAAATCACAGCTGCCAAAATCACACTTCCTACTATTTTAACCATATTACAAAATCCTCCTGTCTATTCTTTTTTTCACACACGAAAAGAATCGCTACTGTATTACTTTTAGCAATTTTTCCGTTTTTAATAGTTTCTTTAGCATGATAGCACCACTCTGAATCCTTTTGTGGCTCACGTCATCATGCTATGGAATCATTTAGAAGAATAGACCGATTCCTTTTGCACCATCCTTTTGATGAATATAGGATATGATTAATTTATTGATAGTTTCAATAGACTTTGCTCTATCAATATATTGATTTTGTATACTTTTGAGACATTTGGAAACACATTGTGGAGGATACAGGCAGAATCCGAACCTACCTTTGCTCTCCCGTTTTTCTTCGCGGAAGGAATTTACTTTCCGCAAAGTTCTTACAGAGTTATCTTCAATACGGCAGTCTTCTTTTGCAAAAGAGGTGTGTGTCACCTGAAATTTCTGAGATGAAGTATTCTCTTTCGACGTCTGCCAGCCATAAAAAACGCTGTCTATTTCCTGCAGAGATGTAATTTGTGGTTCTTTGGGTATATTTTGACATGCAAAAAACACATTGCCCTGACTGATACTGCTGCATGTACCAGATAAAACAATGACAAATACATACAATATGCAAATACATTGTTGATATAGTTTTGAAAATTTCATGTCAATTGACCTTTTTATGTTTTCTATTTGAGTCTGTTGAAAATTAGAGTACCATAAGAATCCCGTATATCCAGGACAACATATAATGCCGTACTCAACATTTAGTATAGCATAATCATACTACCATCACAACTACTCAACAATTATATTAGCCTCATTTTGTCAATTCAAAACTTTCATCCAGCAAAACATAAACAGACTCTAACGTTACCTCTCCATCTAAAATAATGGTAAGCCAATGGGTTTTATTCATATGGTATGCCGGCGCAAATCCCCTTTGTTGATTTAGGGATGCGACCATGTCAGGCACCGCTTTGACGTTCATGATATCCACCATTTCATCTGTATCTAAATCAATCCGCTTCCCCGGAATACGCATAAAAAGTGCAAACCATTTTTTATTTTTCTTATGTTTAAGCACTCCAGAATCCGGATCCCTATCCCAGGGAAATACCGGCTCCACTCCATATTTTTTCTGTACATACTCTATAATTTTGTCCCGCATCATAATTACTCTCCTGCTTAAAATTACATATATTTAGGATAACACAGTGAAGATAAAATATCCACTAAATCCTTTTCTGTTACGCTCAAAGAACCTCCATCACTCCCTTACTTCGCGAATAAAAATATACATCGTCTGAAAGCAGCTCATCCTGCTCCACACACTTTCTATTCACATTAACGACCATATTGCGCATTTCTTCCACACTCAATGTAGTATCCGCAGGAATTACGAGCATTTCATGAATACTTCCCGGCAACAAATAAAAGTCATTATTGATAGAATCTCCTACCATTTCCAGACATCCCGGATATACTACCACAGCAGCACCGTTAATTCCCATCTCATTCGTGAGAACATAAGGTTCTATCTCAGATTCATAATTCATCTCTCCTATAATTTTTTGAATATTCTCCGGACTTTCTCCTCGGCTTTCCAACAATTCCGTCAACATCTGTTCTAAAGTGCGCAGTCGTATGGGAAATTTCCGCATTGTGTTTTCCTGTGCTAACGCAAACAAACTTTTATGGTCTAACCCCCATTCTTCCATCAGCGCATCACTTACCCGTATAGAGCCAATCCCATGTTCATCCTGCATCATCAAACAATGAAAAGTTATGACCAAGTTCAAAAACGGAATATATGGTGTCCCCTCCAATAATTCTTTATTTTTTTCATAAGATACCAGACGATAAATAATTTGCTCGCCGCAATGTTCCAGAGATAAATCCAACTGGCTGCTCCAATCTCTCTCCGTCAGCGTCCTCTCGTAAGTTTCAATGATTTCCCTTACCAGATACTCTATCTTCTCCCCGCGCTGATATCTGGAATAATAGTGCTCCAAATAGAATTGTGGTGATATGCTGCACCCTTCACTAAGAATCACCATACTATCCAATGTCAACTGATTATTTTTCATGACTCGATGTACTTCCACCCTGCGTTCATATGAAACTAATTTCTGCACCTGCTCCACCATAAAATTTTTAAAATCTTCATAGTTTTTCATGCTTATCATTTCCTCCCTGTCACTGTATATAAGTATATTGCTTATATACCACCCTGTTTATACGCAAATAGAAATCCCCCTCTCCGCCTCCATTACAGCTTCTTCTCCATCGTTTGCCCTGTCCTATGGATTAGCAGAGAGCACTGGACATTTAGAAAGCGATACCATCCCCCTGAGTGCCGGAATGTCAGGAAAATCAGCATCCTATGTCATTTACTATGGGAACAGATTCACAAGAGAATCGATGAATATGGGAACGATTGACACCGCCCCGCATATCAAAAGAAAACATTAGACTTTCTAAAGACTCAGATTGCCCCGGCAGACCACCGAGAGGCATTTGGATTTCTTGTAATAATGCTATCAAATATTTTCTGTCGACACAATGGAACATTCCCATAAAAAATAAGAGAAAAATTCACAGAAACAACAAAAGAGAAGATAACTTTATGAAAAAAATCATCTCCTCTTTGTGCAAATCGTCTTTTTCCGTATTTAAAAATATACAATTTATACAAAAGAATCTGTATCGGGATATGATAAAGCCTTGTAATTTCTGGTAATACTTAATTCACCTCTTGCAAGGATTTCAAAAAGTCATAACTTTGATAAGACAAAATCTTCATCACTTAACAGATATTATTTTTACCTCCAAATCAACTATCCATCAACTAAAATCCTCAAACCGAATTGCACATAAATACTATATTTCCGCGGGGTTTGTTGTATTCGTAGCGTTCAAATAACGAGTTCAAATCAACTACCCATCAAGTAAATTATGCCCAATAAGGAATATACCTTCTCAGTTTCGGAGCTGCATTTTCGTCTGATAACTTTATATATCCTGCTTCCATAGTATCTTTGATAATTCTGGAAACTATCGCTTTATTCTTTTCTTCTATCCCAAAACGTTCTCTCAACACTGCATTCGCCACTTCAATTTCATTGATATAGCAATAACATGTATAGAGATAGCACGTCCTAATTTTATCTTCCCTGCCCCAAGCATTAAGCGACTTGTACCAATACAGCTTCGTTCTTGCAAAATCTTCGCCTGTCTCAACCTTTGGAGCCGGTATGCGAAGTTCGCTCATTCCCTCCTCCATACGGTCAAATCCGCTACCACGTTCTTCACAAATTCTGACTATTCTTAAAAAAGAAGCCATGTTTTCATTTCTGGAATGCGGTGCAGTATCAATAATGCGATTTACTTCAACAAGCAGATTTCCCGGATTTGACGATTCCACTCTCGTATCAAAAACCTCCATCATTGGTCCGCTCCCATGAGCTGTCAGGTCTTGGTGAATAATCACATTTCCGAGCATCTCCCTAACCGCTTTACGCGGAAACATGATGTGCTCCTGTCTGCGCCCACCATCAATTTCTTCCTCCTGTGGAATTAATGTCATAATATAATCTGTAATGTCATCAAACTGAATCGCATATCCTTTGTTAAAAACCTGTTCCCGGATTGCATTTGTCCGACCGTTACCTTTATATTTGATTACCCTGATTGCTTTCCTTTTCAAATGTGTAAAGGCATTCAAATCCTTTGCCAATAACAACGCTCCCATATTTGTAATAGCATAATTCCCATTATCCATTTCCGTGACAAACTGCTCATCCATCATATTATGGATAATGGCGTCACGATTGCTTGGCAGTGGCAAGTTCATTAAAGTGTAATAAGATGCACAATCCAAAAGCTCCGTTACCTTAGCAGCATCCACATTTTCTTTTGCATATCGCAATTCAAAAGGCTTCTGTTCAAAGGATAGCCATAATTTTCGTTCCTTTTCCGGAAAATCTTTTAACTTTTTCTTGTAGGAGCCAACGCGTACATATTCTGTTCCCTTAAAGCTGGTAGGACTATTGACTGCTGCCGGAATTTCCATAATAACAACTTTTCCATTATCTGTTTCAAGCTCAATGAATTTAAAATCTACTCTTGGCTTCAACCCACCAGCCAGCCAATTTTCGATTTCCTCGTTTCCTTTTTTAGCTTTCTTAGGCTCAAAAGCTGTTCCTTCTATCTCATGTGTCTTGTCATTAATTCCCCACAAGAGATAAGCCTTCTCCTTATCACAAATAGCAGCAGAATTACTTAATGCAGAAATATACTCTCCAATCAATTCCGGCTCGTAATTGTTCACTTTGTATTCCAGCCATTCGTTTTCTCCTGATAATAGCTGTAAACGCTCAATCAAGCTCCTATAATATTCCTGTTCTGCTTGCATAGGGCTCCCCTTTCAAAATTCTTGATTCAATATTTCTTCAAAGCTCTTTTCTGTTTCATTTTAATCCCTTTAATACAGGTTCGTAAACCCTCATTTTGTGCTTAAAAGATTCTTTTTCGCCTTCAAAATAATTTACAACCCCTATCTGCGTATATTATACACAATTACAAGAGACTATACAATTACGAAGTCCTAAATCCTATCCTTTGATTGTAGTATTTTTTATATGCTCTTTTCTATTTTTTTAATCAAAAAGAGGAACCACCACTTCACCAACCGCAAAGCATAGTTCCTCTCCATAGGATAACAACTTCTCGTTAATCCTTATTTCATCTCACATCGTTATACCTATCATTATTTACTTAAAAACTCATGAATTCCCTTGGCTGCCGCCTTACCGGCACCCATTGCCAAGATAACCGTAGCAGCTCCTGTCACCGCATCACCACCGGCATACACTTTCGCTTTGGAAGTCTGCCCGTTCTCCTCCTCCGCAACGATACACTTACGGCGGTTAATCTCCAAACCTTTTGTCGTTGAGGAAATCAACGGATTCGGACTGGTTCCCAGAGACATGATGACTGTATCTACGTCCAGAGTAAACTCAGAACCCGGTATCTCCACCGGACTACGACGTCCGGACTCATCCGGCTCACCCAGTTCCATACGGATGCACTCCATCCCCGTCACATTTCCCTCATCATCAGTAAAAATCTGTGTCGGATTGGTGAGCAGGTCAAAGATAATGCCCTCCTCTTTTGCATGGTGTACTTCCTCCACACGTGCCGGAAGCTCCTCCTCACTACGACGGTATACGATATGCACCTCTGCTCCAAGACGAAGTGCCGTTCTCGCTGCATCCATTGCCACATTACCACCACCGACAACAGCCACTTTTTTACCGGCGATGATAGGGGTATCGTAAGCCTCATCAAACGCCTGCATCAGATTGCTTCTGGTCAGGTACTCGTTGGCGGAAAATACTCCGTTGGCATTTTCTCCCGGGATTCCCATAAATCTCGGAAGTCCTGCACCGGAACCGATGAACACTGCATCGAATCCCTCCTCGTTTAACAGTTCGTCTATGGTAGTCGCCTTACCAATGACTACGTTTGTTTCAATCTTAACACCCAAGGACTGTACATTTTCAATTTCCTTGTCCACAACTTTGGACTTTGGCAGACGGAATTCAGGAATTCCGTAGGATAACACACCACCTGCCTTATGCAGTGCCTCAAAAATAGTCACATCATAGCCAAGCTTAGCTAAGTCTCCTGCGCAGGTAAGACCTGCCGGACCGGAACCGATGACCGCAACTTTTTTACCGTTTTTCGTCTCTGCCGGAACCGGCTTAATGCCTTCTTCTCTGGCTGTATCAGCCACATAACGCTCCAGCTTGCCGATAGATACCGCATCTCCCTTAATACCGCGGATACATTTCGCCTCACACTGGCTCTCCTGCGGACATACACGACCACAAACAGCAGGAAGTGCAGAATATTCTCCAATCACATGATAGGCGTCTTCTACGCTGCCATCCACCAGCTTCCCGATAAATCCCGGAATGTCAATACTTACAGGACAACCCTGTACACATTGCGGATTTTTACACTGCAGACAGCGGGTTGCCTCCGCAGTAGCTTCTTCTCTATTGTAGCCGAGACATACTTCCTCAAAATTCCCGGCACGTACTTTTGCGTCCTGCTCACGCACAGGAACTCTTTTCATTACATCTACTTCCATGTTTATCCTCATTTCTGCGCTGCATTTTCCCAATGTCTTATATGTGTCTGACAGCGCACAGACACAATCCTATGTTGTACCATATTTACTGTGTATACTTTTCACAAGATGAATACAAATTTCTGCCTTCATTATATAATCATAAGTTTATAATATTAACAATTACCACATCCGCCGTGGTGGGTATCACCCTCCTGCAGCTTTAACATGGCTTTGCCTTCTTCTGTCTTATACATACGCTGACGCATCATGGCCTGGTCAAAATCAACCAGATGACCATCAAACTCCGGACCGTCTACACAGGCAAACTTAATCTCGTCACCCACCTGCAGACGACAGGCACCACACATTCCCGTACCGTCAACCATGATTGGATTCATGCTGACGATAGTAGGTATATTTAACTCCTTTGTCAGTTTTGCAACAAACTTCATCATAATCATAGGACCAATAGCAACAACACGGGTATACTCTTTTCCCTGACTGATCAAATCGTTAATCTTATCACAGCCGTTTCCCTTAAACTCATAAGAGCCATCGTCTGTAGCAATATACAGATTTGCTGCCACTTTCCGCATCTCATCTTCCAGTATAATAATGTCCTTTGTACGGGCACCGATGATAACATCTACATCCACACCATGTTCTTTCATCCATTTTACCTGTGGATATACCGGTGCAGTTCCCACACCACCGCACACAAAAAGAATTTTTTCTTTTTTCAATTCCTCTAAGGGCATCTCTATCAGCTCCGATGCACAGCCAAGAGGACCGACAAAATCCATGAAAGAGTCACCCTCCTCATATTTTGCCATCACCTCTGTAGATGCACCCACTGTCTGAAATACAATGGTTACCGTTCCCTTCTCGCGGTCATAATCACAGACGGTAAGAGGAATGCGTTCTCCTTTCTCATCAGTCTTTACAATGACAAACTGTCCCGGTTCACTGGACTTTGCCACTCTCGGTGCCTCAATATCCATCAGCCAGATATTGTTGGCAAGGTATTTTTTCTTAAGAATCTTATACATACTGTGCCTCCATTACTTTTTATTACAGTAACCGGATTATATTATCGGGCTTTTGCCCTATTCTAACCCGGAATTACTTCGTTATTTCATATTTACTGTGCATGATTTTTGCACATATCTGAGAACGCAGTTCTCACAAGATAAACGCACAATGTGCGTTTATTATTTTTCAAATACAGTCAAGTCCTCCTGCCCAGACAGGAAACTGTTTGTATATCGGTAATCTGCACTGACATTATCCCCAAACCATTCCGGTGGTACAAACTCCTCTGCATCCTGTTCATCCGAAAACTCTACTTCCACAAAAGTAAGACCCTCCAGTTTGCCATGAAATACATCCAATTCTGCCACATGTCCATCCTGAAGCGGCAATACATACCGGGTCTTTGCAATAAAATTATCGTCTACTTTTTGTCGCAAATGCAAATAGCCTTCTTTCGTCAGCGGCATTTCCATCTCCTGACATACTCTTGTATCATCCGGAGTACCTTCCTCTAATCCTATATGCGACTTGTACGTCAAAATATACCTGTCGTTACTTTTTCGTATGCGAACTACAGGAGCAGTACACAAATAACCCTGCTCTATTTCCTTTTTTTCGGCTCCGGAAACATCGGGAAATTCGTTAATACGATATTTTCTTTCTACTTCCATAGGGCTTTACGCTTCCTTTTCCACAGATACCGTTTCTGTTTCTGCTGAGGCATTTTTGCTCTTGCGCCACTTAATTCCTAACATCACTGCAACGATAGCTAACGCCAAACTCACAACAAATTTTACGAGGTACCATACGAAGGTTCCTCCAAATGATAAATCCACTAAACTTTTTGCCAATAATGCTCCTAACATAGTTTCCTCCCTTTCTTTGCCGCTTCATGCAGCATAATACATTTACGGGCAGTTCCACTGTAGTCCGTGTTTCTGCCCTGCCTTTTATCTTCGATTTACCAATTCTTTGGTAATATCATTCCAATCCAAATCACACTCTGCCATCAGAACCATCATATGATAAAGGAAATCTGCGATTTCATACTTAAGCTCCTCAGCATCCGGATTCTTTGCGGCAATTACTATCTCTGTGGCTTCCTCACCGCACTTCTTTAAGATTTTATCCAAACCTTTATCAAACAGATAGTTGGTATAGGAGCCCTCTTTGGGATGCGCTTTCCGCTCCATTATCACATCATAATCTTCCATGAGAATCTGCAGCGGATTGGCTTCCAGATAGTCCTTCTTTGCCAACGCTTTGAAAAAACAACTGCGGTTGCCGGTATGACATGCCGCCCCTATCTGATGCACTTTTGCAAGGATGGTATCGTTATCACAATCTAACGCCATCGATTTCACATACTGAAAATGTCCGGAAGTCTCCCCCTTCACCCAAAGTTCCTGACGACTGCGGCTGAAATAGGTCATACGTCCCGTTTTTAATGTATTTGCATAGGATTCCTCATTCATATAGCCTAACATCAGCACTTCCCCTGTGCGGTAGTCCTGAACGATAGCCGGTATGAGTCCGTCATCATTTAACTTAAAGTCCGAAAAATCTATCAGGCTATCAAATACAGCCACATCAATTCCCTGTTGTTTCAATGAACGTTTTGCCTTGTAAATGTCCTTCTCCTCAAAATAATTGGTGGACACTCCATACACATTCGTATAAGACAACAACTCTCCCAAATCATTTCGAACCAGGCTATCACGCAGTATCACAGTCAACTTCATATTCTCTATGATATTTTTATAACTGTCTGTGGTATCGATATGCTTCAATACAACTGTGCCAAATCCTGTCTCCCCATAGGCATTTAGCGCGTTTTCATCCTGAAAATCCGCCTTCATATCCACTTCCACAGCGAGTTTACCGGAATCAAAGCGCTCCGTAATTTGCTTCAGTACAGAGCCCTCCGGTAAAAGCGCCTTGCGAATCACTAATGTCTTCGCTCCTGTATACAATGCTTTTTTGGCATCTTCAAAGGAGTTGATATAAATACCTATACAAAAAGGAATATCTATCTGCTTTTCAATTTCTCTGACGGTAGACAAAAACTCATCCCTGGACTTTTCATCTCCGGTGTAATTATACAAAAACAACTCATCTGCACCTTCACAGGAGTACCGGTTCGCCAATTGGATTACCGTGGCAGGATATTCATTTTCCGCATTGATAAATGGTATAAGTTTTTTATCGCTCATAATCCTCCCCCTTTCCTGCTACAGGCTTCCCTTGGTAGAAAGTACATCCACAATGCGCTCATCATAACGAGTCGCCCGGTCCAGTGCCTTTGCGAATGCTTTAAATGCTGCTTCTATAATATGATGATTATTTTCACCGTCTAACTGTTTTACATGGAGATTCATGGCAGAACTATAGCTGACTGCATAAAAAAATTCGTGCACCATCTCCGTATCAAAGTCTCCCACAGAGGGAACCGTCAAATCCAAATGGTAACGCAAATACGGTCTTCCGGATAAATCCAAGGCACAGAGTACCAACGTTTCATCCATAGGCAGAATGCATTCTCCAAACCGACAGATTCCTTTTTTGTCTCCCACTGCCTGACGGATTGCCTCACCCAGTACGATTCCGGTATCCTCAATAGTATGGTGGCAGTCCACCTCCAAGTCTCCCTGAACAGAAACCTCCAAATCAAAAAGCCCATGTCTGGCAAAGCTGTTTAACATATGGTCAAAAAAACCAATCCCCGTATGAACATCTGCTTTTCCGGTACCGTCCAGATTAAGGCGAATGGCAATATCTGTCTCTCCGGTTTTTCTCGTCACATTAGCCTGCCGGCTGGTCTTATTCTGCTCCATAGGAAACCTCTTTCTCTGCTTTTCCTCTTATTTTAACTGATTTTAAATAAATATGCAAATGAGCATCTCTGTGTCGTTTATGCCTCGAAAGGGCTTGGCAACCATGCATCATTTTCATTTTATTATTTTTCAAAGCGTACCGCGATGGAATTGGCGTGTGCTGTCAGTTTTTCCGCTGACGCAAAATCCTCAATATCCCCATGTATCTTTTCCAACGCATCCCTGGAATACGATATGATACTGGACTTCTTAATAAAATCATCCACGGACAGCGGAGAAAAGAATTTCGCAGTTCCGTTCGTAGGCAACACATGGTTTGGTCCTGCAAAATAATCTCCCAAAGGCTCACTGCTGTATTCACCCAAGAAGATAGCGCCTGCATTGCGAATTCTTGTCATAGTATCAAACGGATTTTTCGTCATGATTTCCAAGTGCTCAGAGGCAATTTCATTGGCAGTCTCTATCGCTTCCTCCATCGTCTCTGCCACCAGAATATAACCAAAGGCGTCCAGTGACTTCACAATGATATCTTTTCTGGAAAGCTCTTTCACAAAGCCATCCACTTCCTCAGATACTTTTTGAGCAAGCTCTGCGCTGGTGGTAATCAAAATTGCCGATGCCATTTCATCATGCTCTGCCTGGGACAATAAATCTGCTGCCACGTAACGCGGATTTGCCGTCTCATCAGCCAGTACGAGAATCTCGCTGGGACCTGCAATGGAATCAATACTTACATGTCCGTAGACTGCTTTTTTTGCCAACGCCACAAAAATATTTCCGGGACCCACGATTTTATCCACTTTTTTTATACTCTCTGTACCGTATGCCAATGCACCGATTGCCTGTGCTCCTCCTACTTTGTATACTTCATCTACTCCGGCTTCTCTGGCAGCTACCAGAGTGACCGGATATACCTTGCCGTCCTTTCCCGGCGGTGTAGTCATGATAATACGCTCCACTCCCGCCACACGTGCCGGCACGATATTCATCAAAACCGATGAAGGATAAACTGCCTTCCCTCCGGGCACATATACACCCACACGCTCCAAAGCCGTTACCTTCTGTCCTAATAATGTTCCGTCCGGCTTACTGTCAAACCAACTGTAACAAATCTGCTTCTCGTGATACTCTTTGATATTTTTCAGGGATTTACGGATAATTTCTATCAGTTTATCATCCACCTGCTCATAAGCTTCTGCAATTTCTTCTTCTGTTACACGAATACTTTCCGGCGTTATCGTCACTTTATCAAACTTTTCCGTGTAATTAAACAAAGCCTTGTCGCCCTTTGTCTTTACATCATCCAAAATCTCCTGCACAGTATCCTCATACTCACCGTACTGATTCGGACTTCTGTGCAACAGATTTTCCAATATATTTTCCCGCTCTTTCTGCGTCAGATTTACAATTCTCATCAGTCTCCTCCCTTCCGTCATTACATCCTCACTGCTTCTGTTAATGACAGCCGGCATCACTCCGGCAGCACTCCCCGCAAATCATGAATCAGTTTCGTAATGCGCTCATGCTGCATTTTCATACTTACTTCATTCACAACGACCCTGGCAGACAGAGGACAAATTTCCTCTAACACCTCAAGACCATTTTCCTTTAATGTGGAGCCTGTCTCCACAATATCTACGATTACTTCCGAAAGTCCCACGATGGGTGCCAGTTCCACCGAGCCATTCAACTTGATAATTTCCACTGTCTGATGTTTAACATTATAAAAATAATCCTTGGCAATCCTCGGATACTTACTTGCCACACGAATCAGGGAGCCATCCTGCAGACGCTCCTTCGCTTCCGCCGGTCCTGCCACACACATCCGGCATTTCCCGCAATTTAAGTCGAGCACCTCATAAAGCTTACGCCCTTCTTCCAAAATGGTATCCTTACCAACCACTCCGATATCAGCGGCACCCATTTCCACATAAGTGGGCACATCGGATGCCTTGGAAAGAAAGAATTTGAAGCCAAGTTCTTCATTGGTAAAGATTAGCTTGCGCGTATCCTTGTCTTTCATCTCCTCACAGGTAATACCGATTTGCTCCAACAAAGCCAATGTCTGTTTTGCAAGTCGTCCCTTTGCCAGGGCAAATGTTATGTATTTCATAGGGCTCCTCCCAAATCAAATCCTCTATAATAACTGTTTTCTCTCGCCGTCCTCCGCGAGATAAATGACCTTGTCGTTGCCATGTCTCTTTGCATAATCCAGATAAGAATCCAAATCTTTTTTGGAAGCCTTACGCATCAGTTGAACCACTTCTCCCTGCTCCCTGAGCTTCTTTGCCTCCTTCAACGCAATCTCTCTGACTTCCTTCGGATAGAGCAAAAGTGTCCCCCCGAGCACCGTCATATCCAACAGTTTCTGACGATCCAAAGCAATCATAAGCTGGTCTAGCACAATGGCGAGACCGATAGCCGGTGCCTCTTTACCAAACTGTGCCACGAGACTGTCGTACCTACCTCCGGATGCAATCGCTTCCCCGTTGCCATAAGTATATGCCCGGAAAATCACACCGGTATAATAGTGATAATGACTGATCATGCTCAGATCCACGGTCACATAATTACCCAATTCATAAATTTCCAGAATCTGTTCCAGTTTCTGCAGACGCTCCAATGCCTTATGGACACGGCTGCTTTTGCTCCGTTCATGCACAAATGCCACAGATTCTTCCAGATTATTAAGCAGCTCCGGGAACTTTATAAATATCTCTTTCAAGCCCTGCTCCACAGTAAGCTTTCCTAACAATTCCTCCACACCGAAAAAATTTTTACTTTCAATCAGTTCCTGTAGTTGTCCGATTGTCGCCACATCGAAGCCTGCCTCCTCTACCAATGCCGGAAACAA
Organism: Lachnospiraceae bacterium; assembly: GCA_022510685.1. Taxonomy (GTDB): domain Bacteria; phylum Bacillota; class Clostridia; order Lachnospirales; family Lachnospiraceae; genus Butyribacter. The sequence goes on from JAFLTA010000001.1 coordinate 68,248, forward strand.
GTCTGCATGTCCTACCTCCAACTGAAATTCCTGCAAACCGCTCTTTAACAGACATTCTATCGTAAGAGCTACCATTTCCGCATCTGCATCGGAGCTATCATCCAAAAACAGCTCGGCGCCGACCTGGGTAACCTCCTGCAGTTTCCCCTTATACTGTCCGGTATTCACAAACGTCTGCGCCGTATAACAAAAGCGAAGCTGTTCCTGCTCATCTCTGCAATATTTTGCCACACAGCGGGCAATGGGCGGTGTCATGTCCGGACGGAGCACTAACGTATTATTTCCTCTGTCAAAAAATTTAAACATTTCCTTTGAGGATGCCGTGCCCCTCTCTCTGCTGAAAATATCAAAATATTCAAATGTAGGTGTCTGGACGTGCCGGAAACCATAAGAGTTCATCAACTGCTCCACTGCATGCTGCACCTCTAACTTTCTGGCACACTCACCACCGTAAATATCCCTTACACCTCCCGGAGTATGCAATAACTCTACCACTCCATTATTTTCCACTTCACTCATAAAAAGTCTCCTAAATTAATATATTCCCGTTGGCATTTCTTCCTTGGCATGGTACCCTTGGTCCTGCAATGCTTTTAATATCTCCTGTTTATGCTCCTGCCCAAATGCCTCCATAGTAATGCGAAGCTCTACTGCCGCATTGCGGTTGATACTCACAAACTGATTATGCTCCAGGCGGATGACATTTCCCTCTTTCTTTGCAATAATATCTGCCACATTTAAGAGTTCACCCGGTCTGTCCGGAAGCTGTATTGCTATGGTAAACACCCGTCCTCTGGCAATCAAACCATGTTGTACTACGGAGGACAATGTAATGATATCCATATTTCCGCCGCTTAAAATGGAAACCACCTTTTTATCTTTGCATTTTAAATGCTTTAGTGCTGCCACGGTAAGCAGTCCGGAATTTTCCACAAGCATTTTATGATTTTCCAATACATCTAGGAAATTCACAATCAGCTCATGATCTTCTACTAAAATAATATCGTCCACATTTTTCTGTATATAAGGGAATACCACGTCTCCCGGCGTCTTAACTGCAGTACCGTCCGCAATGGTTTCCACTCCCGGCAATGTTACAATTTCTCCTGCCTTTAGGGACGCCTTCATACAATTTGCCCCTGCCGGCTCTACACCGATTACCGTAATATTGGGATTCAGTAATTTTGCAAATGTAGAAACACCTGCTGCCAGACCACCTCCGCCGATGGGAACCAGAATGATATCCACGGTAGGCAGCTCCTTAAAGATTTCCATGGCGATGGTTCCCTGTCCGGTTGCCACCGTCTCATCATTGAAAGGATGGACAAAGGTTGCCCCGCTCTCCTCTGCGATTTCCATGGCACGCTGACATGCCTCATCATATACAGCGCCATGCAGTATCACCTCCGCACCATAGCCTTTCGTGCGGTTCACTTTAATCAGCGGCGTCGTCGTAGGCATTACAATCGTTGCCGGTACACCGAATAGTTTTGCCGCATAGGCGACACCCTGTGCATGATTACCTGCAGACGCCGTAATAAGTCCCTTTTCCCGCTCCTCCGGGGATAATGTGCTGATTTTATAATAAGCACCACGCACTTTATACGCACCTGTATATTGCATATTCTCAGGCTTTAAGTACACTTTATTCCCTGTCTGACCCGAAAAATATTCACTGTATATTAAATTCGTGGGGAGAACCACTTCCTTTACTTTATCGGAAGCCTCCTCAAATTTATCTAAAGTCATCATTACTATGTCCCTCCATGCTTCATTTACGGCTCAAATATACTTTTGCCTTTTCGATTTCATTCTCGCCTCTACTGAAACAGCGCATCTACAAACTGCTCCGAATTAAATCTCTGCAGATCATCTATCTGCTCACCGATTCCAATATATTTTACCGGAACCTTCAACTCAGACTGGATGGCAATGGCTATGCCTCCCTTCGCAGTTCCGTCCAATTTCGTCAATACAATACCGGAAATATCTGCAACTTCACCAAATTGCTTCGCTTGCACCAAAGCGTTTTGTCCTGTGGTGCCATCCAATACTACTAATGTTTCGCGGTGCGCTTCCGGATATTCCCGCTCAATGATGCGGTTAATCTTGCGCAACTCCTCCATCAGATTTTTCTTATTGTGAAGACGTCCTGCTGTATCACAAATCAGAACGTCTGCGTTTCTCGCTTTCGCTGCATTGACAGCGTCGAAAATAACAGCTGCCGGGTCTCCGCCTTCCTGTCCGGCAATTATTTCCACACCGGCACGGTTAGCCCACTCGGTAAGCTGATTGATGGCTGCCGCACGAAAGGTATCTGCTGCTGCCAAAATCACACGTTTTCCCTGTTCTTTCATCTGACCTGCCAGTTTTCCCACGGAAGTAGTCTTACCCACACCATTTACTCCGATAAGAAGTACAACAGAGGTCTGATGTTCAAAATCATAGGCATGCTCGTCCACCCGCATCTGCTCCTTAATGGTATCAATCAGCAACTGTTTACAAACACTTATTTCTTTGATTTTTTGTTCTTTTACTTTTTCCTGCAGATCCTCAATGATTTTATCCGTAGTTTTGACGCCGATATCCGCCATAATCAACACTTCTTCCAACTCCTCATAGAAGTCATCATCAATTTCGGAAAATCCGCTGAACAAATTGTCAATTCCTGCGACAAAATTATCTCTCGTCTTAGTCAGACCATCCTTTAACCGACTAAAAAAACCTTTTTTCTCTCCCATATTGATTCACCATTACTCCTTGGTTTTTGTTACAAACATAACGGCAACAATTTGAACTCAATTTCGTCCCCCACCGTTATGCGTACTACACATACTCTTAAATATACCTTGTTTCACACTAATTTGCAATATCCTTCTCGTCCAACAGGCTGACAGATACCAGAGTGGACACACCTTTTTCCTGCATGGTGATACCATAGAGAATATCCGATGCATTCATCGTACCACGACGGTGGGTAATTACGATAAACTGTGTGTTTTTTGTCAGCTTGTGCAGATAATCCGCAAAACGCCCTACGTTGGAATCATCCAACGCCGCTTCAATCTCGTCCAACAGACAGAACGGAGATGGTTTTAAGCTCTGAATGGCAAATAACAGTGCAATAGCCGTCAGTGCCTTTTCGCCACCTGACATCTGCATCATATTCTGCAGTTTCTTTCCCGGCGGCTGTGCTACAATCTTGATACCTGCCTCCAGAACATCCTCATCCTCTGTCAGTTCCAAAGTACCACGTCCACCGCCAAACAACTCCCGGAATACCTTATCAAAACGGATGCGTATCTCAGCAAACTGCTCTTCAAACTGCTTTCGCATCTCCTCATCCAGTTCTTCGATGACTCCCCTGAGAACTTCTGCCGCCTCTATCAAATCATCGTGCTGACCGTTTAACAGATCATAACGCTCCATCAGTTCTTTATACTGTTCGATGGCATTGACATTAACATCCCCCAGACCTTTAATTTTACTTTTTAAGGATTTTATCTGACTGCGCATCTCGGCGGTAGACATACGAAGATCCACTCGCAGTTCTTCCGCCTTGCTGTATGTAAGCTCATATTCTTCCCACATATAGTTTGTGTAGGAATCCATTTTTTCCTGAAGTTTTTCCTGACTGCCACGCAGACGAAAACACTCTTTGTCCAACGAATTCATCTGTTCTGTCAAACTTTCCCGCTTTTCCAGGAAACCTTTTTGTTTTTCTGTCAGCACCTCTCTGGACTTCGTTTTCTCCTCTACCATCTGAGTTAATGTTTCTATCTGTATCTGCAGCTGCTCCATCTGTTGCTGCAACTGGGCAATCTGCGCCTCCTTTTCCCGGACACGCTCATCTGCCTGCATATTATTGTCAGAGGCTTCTTTCATCTCCTGTCTGGTGTTTTCCAGTTCCTTCAGGATACGTTTTTGATTTTCCTGTTGGAACTGTAATGTCTGTTCTAAGCTTCCGTAGTCCAGACGTGCCTGCGCCTCCTCGTCGTTAAGCTTCTGTTCTTTGTCACGGTTCTCCTCCAGCATCTCATTACATCTGGCAATCCTGTCTTCCCGGATTTTATTCTGTTTCTCGTTTTCTTTCCGCTGATCCTGCAGACGCTCCAGGTCATTCTGCAGTTCTTTCTTCTGCCCTTCAATACCCTGACTCTCATATTGAATCCGTCCCAGTTCCTCCTGGTTTTGGTTCATGTCACTCTCTGCCCGGTCATACTGTAACTGCGCCGTATTCTGGCGAATCACAAGGTCCTCACGGATACGATGGTTAGATGCAATTTTTTCCTGTATCTCTTTTCCGTCTTTCTCTTTATTCTGAATTTCTTCAGATATCTCTTTCAATCTGACCCTATGTTTCTCCACCTGCTGCTCCAGTTCCTCAATTTCCCGACGACGACCCAACAAGTTGCTGTTATTCTTAAATGCTCCACCGGACATGGAACCTCCGGGGTTTAAGAGTTCCCCCTCCGTTGTCACAATGCGGATGGTATAATGATATTTCTTTGCCAGGGCGATGGCATTGTCAATGTGATCCACTACGACATAACGCCCCAAAAGATATTCTACCAGTCCGGAAAAACGCTCCTCTGCCTCCACCAGAGTTGATGCCAGTCCGATTACACCCGGCTCAGCCATCACGTTTTGTGCACGGCTTGCTGCTTTGGTCTGTATATTGGTCAGCGGTAAAAAAGTAGCACGACCGTAATGGTTTTTCTTCAAGTGCTCAATCATTTTTTTCGCTGTCTGCTCATCATCAGTGACAATGTTACGGACACTTCCTCCCAATGCCGTCTCCACTGCGATTTCATACTGCTTGTTTACCCGGATAATATCTGCTACTACTCCAATGATTCCGGGGTTTTCCGACTTCTTTTCCATGACACGCTTAATACTCTGCCCGTAACCTTCATATCGCTCTGTCATATTTTTCAAAGAGTCTAATTTGGAGTTATCCATATGATAACGCTGCTGAACATCCCTATGTTCTCCCCGCAGTTCATCTATCTCCTGCTGCAGGCTTTTTACCGTAGTCTGCAATTCCTGACCCACATCATCCAAAGCCCCTATCTTATCTGTCAGATCATCTAATGCAGCTTTTTCCCGCTCTAATATTTCCTGCAGTCCTGTGGCTTCTGTTTTATTTGCCAGAATTCGCTTGGTAAGCTCCACCTTTTTGAGATTATTTTGTTCCAAAAGCGTCTGGAAACGCTCCTCCTGACTTGCAACATCCGTATTTGCGTCCAGCGCCTCCAGAATGGCTTTATTATGTCCGGCAATTTCCTCCTCCAGGTCAGCAATCTGCTGTTGTAAATTCTGTCTCTTACCGGAAAACGATTCCTGGTCTTTCTTCATACTTTCCAGTCTGGTATTCACTTCCTGCTCTTTCGCATCATAGACAGCTTTTTCTTCCTCTAATGCCTGCACACGACTCCGGAAATTCTCCATTTGCTCCCGGTAATACCCTTCGCTCTGACGCACCGCATTTATTTGTTCTTTCAGAACTTTGATGTCACCCTCCTGTTGACGAAGTTTTACCTTATCTGCTGTCAATGTATCCCGACATTCTTCCAGGTTACGGTTGTGGTTCTCCAATTCCTGTTCCATCTCCACATATTCCGTTTTTGCCTGCTCAAAATCCCTCTTGGCATTTTCTAAATCACTGTTTGCAATTTCCTCCTTGCCCTTTAGTTCCTCCAAGGCTTCCTGCTGCTCTTTATATTCCTGCAAAAAAACATGAATATCCAAATTGCGCAGTTCATCACGATAACTTAAATACTCTCTGGCCTTTTCTGATTGCTTTTCTAATGGTTCTACCTGCTTTTCAAGCTCCGACAAGATATCTTCAATGCGGACCAGATTTTGCTGCTCCTCCTCCAGGTCCCTCTCTGCCATCGCTTTACGCTTTTTAAACTTTACAATACCTGCCGCCTCGTCAAAAAGCTCGCGCCGTTCCTCCGGCTTCCCACTTAAAATTTTATCTATCTGACCCTGTCCGATGATAGAATAACCTTCCTTACCGATTCCTGTATCCAATAGCAAATCCTGAATATCCCGCAAACGGCAGGAAGCACCGTTGAGCAAATATTCGCTTTCACCGGAACGATATACCCGGCGGGCAATTTTTACTTCCTCATACGGTACTTTGAGTTTATGGTCTTCGTTATTAATGGTAATTGCCACATATGCATATCCCTGTGGTTTTCTCAGTTGTGTTCCCGAAAAAATAACATCTTCCATTTTCGCCCCACGCAACTGTCTGGCACTCTGCTCTCCTAACACCCAGCGCACGGCATCGGCAACATTACTCTTTCCGCTTCCATTCGGTCCGACAATGGCAGTAATACCATTGTGAAACTCAAACACTAATTTATTGGCAAATGATTTAAAACCATGTACTTCTAAACTCTTTAAATACATCTTTAGCCTCCATGCAGTGACTTAATTATCGGCAGTCATTTCATTTTCCCGGCGAAGTGTAAGTATCGCCTGATATGCTGCTGATTGTTCTGCTTTTTTCTTCGTCCTGTCCGTAGATTTGGACACCTGTTTCCCGTCAATGACCACCGCCACAGTAAATGATTTACAATGATCGGGTCCCGATTCGTCTAACAATTGATAAGTGAGTTCCAAATGTTGTCCTTGTACGATTTCCTGCAAAATCGTTTTGCTGTCAAAGAACAGCTTTTTATTTTCGATGTCCCGCAGCACAAAGTTCTTTACATACTCCTTTGCCCGCTCAAATCCACCATCCAGATACACAGCACCTATCGTTGCCTCCAAGGCATCTGATAAAATCGAATCCCTTTCTCTGCCCCCGGTGTGGTCTTCCCCTTTTCCCAACAGCAGATAATCTCCCAAGGCAATTTCCCTGGCACAGAGTGCCAATGTGGGTTCACATACATAACTTGCCCGGGTACGGGTTAAATCGCCCTCCGGTTTCGTGGGATTTTCATGAAAAATATACTCGCTGGAAATCAACTCTAATACCGCATCTCCCAAAAATTCCAACCGCTCATTACACTGATATTTCCTAAGACGTTTCTCATTGGAGTATGAACTATGCGTCAGTGCGGTGACCAACAAATCCGGATTTTCAAATGTATATCCGATTTTTTTCTCAAACTCCAATATTTTTTTCTGATTCACTGCCCTTCATTCTCCTTTTTCCGCCTTCGACTAATGACATACGCACTAATCCCCATGATTTGTCACCAGATCAAATAAATCCTGAACACGTTTCACCTGATATATCACATCTTCTTCCAGAATCACGTCAAAGGCATCTTCCATTCCCATAACCATCTGAAACACTTCCAGAGAATCTGCACCCAAATCCTCCACAAACCTTGCCTCTGCAGTAATCTGCTCCGGATCCTTTCCAAGAACCTCCGCAATAATCATTTGAAGCTTTTCGAATTCCATATCGCTCCCCCTGCTAATTAACAAATACTATTCTTCCACTGTCAGCTTATCTTTAATCTTTTCATTTATTTTTTGCTCTGTAAACTGTACACACTGCAATATTCCCATCTGTACATCATGGGCATCTGAACTTCCATGCGTTTTCACTACAAGTCCTTTCAGTCCCAAAAGAGGTGCTCCACCGTGATCATCGGTATTGAATTCTTTCATTGTATTTTTGAGTGCAGGTTTGATTAATAACGCACCTATTTTACTGCGAAAAGTCGACATCAACCCCTGTTTCACCTTGGAGAGCAAGGTCGCTGCCAGTCCTTCATACAGTTTCAAGATGACATTTCCCACAAATGCCTCACACACAATGACATCGGCATCTCCTTTCGGAATATCTCTGGCTTCTATACTTCCTGTGAAATTGATATCTCCACACTCCTTTAATAAAGGATATGTCTCTTTTACAAGCTGGTTTCCTTTTTCCTCCTCAGCACCAATATTGACAATAGCCACCTTAGGATTTTCTATTCCTACAACATCTTTCATATAAATGGAGCCCATTCTGGCAAACTGCACTAAATGAGATGCCCTTGCATCTACATTCGCACCACAGTCAATGAGTAATGCCGGTCCATTTGCTGTGGGAATTAATGGTGCTAACGGTGCTCTCTCTACACCTTTGATTCGCCCTACTATCATTTGACCGCCTACAAGGATTGCACCTGTACTTCCCGCAGAGACAAAAGCATCTGCCTCCCCGTGTTTCACTAAATTCATCCCCACTACTATGGATGAGTTTTTCTTTTTGCGTACCGCCATTACCGGTGGTTCATCGAAACCAATGACTTCATCTGCATGGACAATTTCCACACGCTTTTCATCATATGTATACTTTTCTAATTCCTTCTTAATCTCATCCGTTCGCCCTACTAACACCACGGTAATCCCGGTATTTTCCCGTAACGCATCCATTGCACCCTGCACGGGAACTTCCGGCGCAAAATCTCCTCCCATAGCATCCACGACAATTTTAATATTTTCTCTCATGATGAAATCACCAATCCTCTCTTATGACTCTCCGTCATAATTTTTTTCGTATTATACCTTTTTATAGAAAAAGGACTTAAAAGCGACAAATCCCACATCCCCCGGAGAAATAATCTGCTCTGTACTTCCCACAAAAAGTAACGCTTCTTTTTTCAGAGAATCACAAAATTTAAGATATATTTCTTTCTTTGCCTCCTCAGTGAAGTAAATCATTACATTTCTGCATACAATCATATCACAATCTTTAGGATAAGCATCTTTCAACAAGTTATGCTGTTTAAACTCTACACGGCTTTTTACAGCATCGGAAATCTGATAACTACGGCTGCCGATTTTGGTAAAATATTTATCAATATATTCTTTCGGAAGACCTTTTAGACTTTTTTCATCGTAAAGACCGCTTTTTGCTTTTTCTAAAATCTGTGTATCAATATCCGTTGCAATGATGCGTATTTTTTCAAGAGGCAAAAATTTAGACAGCAACATAACCAATGTATACGGCTCATCCCCTGTGGAACAGGCAGCACTCCATATTTTGATATTTTTACCGAAATTATCAAACAAATAAGGCAGCATCTCATCTTCCATCAGTTTCCACTGATCCGGATTACGATAAAATTCTGAAACATTAATCGTTAAGTATGCTACAAACTCATCCAATTTCTCTTTGTCAGTACGTAGTAAATGTATATACTCCTCGTAAGATTTTACTTTACTCTTCGCAATCAGCGCATCAATGCGACGCTTCATCTGACGTTCTTTATAGGAACTCAGATCAATCTTTGTCAGATCGTAAACTTTTTGCTTGAATAATTCATAATCTCCCATTAACATCCTCCATTCCAATATTGCATAAACAAATCACTTAAAAATAGATAAAAAATCGCCAATCCGTACCACTACGGATTGGCGAATGGTTCATAAAAATTACTCTGCTGGCTCCTCAGGGACAACCTCTTCCTTTTCTTCCTCCGCCTGTGAGTCATTCATCAGAGCCTTGATGCTCAGGCTGATTTTGTGATCCTCACTATTGAAATCAACAACCTTTGCCTCAATCTCTTGTCCAACCTTCAATACATCCGATGGCTTATCCACATGCTCCTTGGAAATCTGAGATACATGCAGCAATGCATCTACACCCGGCTCCAGTTCAATAAATGCACCAAAGTCAGCCATACGGGCAACTTTACCGCTCACAACGGAGCCAACACTGTACTTACCATCTGCATTGAGCCATGGATTCTGATCTTCAAACTTCAAACTCAGTGCAATCTTATCCTCCTTAATGTCCTTAATCAGCACCTTTGTCTTATCACCTACGCTGAACACTTTCTTAGGATTTTCTACTCGACCCCAAGACATCTCGGAAATGTGAAGCAGTCCGTCTGCACCTCCCAAATCAATAAATGCACCGAAATCCGTCAGATTCTTAACGACACCCTCCACGGTATCTCCAACATGTATTCTTGAGAATAATTCTTCTTGTAATTTTTTCTTCTCTGCTACCAGAAGCTGCTTTCTGTCGCCGATAATTCTTCTCTTTTTCGGATTGAACTCACTAATCACAAATTCAATCTCCTGACCGGCATATTTCGATAAGTCCTTTTCGTATGTGTCGGAAACCAGACTCGCCGGAATAAATACTTTCGTCTCATCCACTATAACACTTAAACCGCCCGTCAGCACAGTAGAAACTGTTGCCTTCAGAACTTCTTTATTCTCAAACGCCTCACGGATACGCTCATTGCTTTTCTCCATGGCAAGACGCTTATATGTCAGTAAGACCTGTCCTTCCCCATCGTTTACTTTGAGAACCTTGGCACTCATCTTGTCGCCCTCTTTGACTGCCTCTCTCAAATCAATGCCCGACTGATTGCTATATTCGTTTCTGGTGATAATTCCGTCCGCTTTATAACCAATGTTCAGTACAATTTCGTCTTCTTTTACACTGATGACTGTCCCTTCTACAACCTCTCCATTGTGGATTGTTACTAATGATGTTTCTTCCAATAACTGTTCAAACTCATTATTCATTTCTGACATATGATTGAACCTCCTTAATAATAGTATTTGGGGTTGAGGCCCCTGCAGTAATACCCACGCTACGAAAAGATTGAAATTGCTCCAAATCCAAGTCATCAAGTGTCTGTATAAAATGTGTGTCCGGACATACGTTTTTACATATCTCATATAGCTTCTGTGTGTTCGAACTATGTTTTCCACCTATCACTATCATTGCGTCAGATTGAGTCGCAATAGCTGCCGCTTCTGTCTGACGCTCTTCGGTAGCGTTGCAAATTGTATTCATAACATTTATATCATAACTCTTTTTACGAAAAATATCAACTATATCTTTAAATTTCTTGTAATTAAATGTCGTTTGTGCTACGATACATATTTTCTCTCCATTAGGCGCCAAATAGGCATCTGCATCTTCAGGACTTCCAATCACCACAGCAGTTCCGTCACACCATCCGTTGATTCCCTCCACCTCCGGATGATTGGCATTGCCTATAATGATAATCTGATGACCCTCTCTGTACTTTTCCTCCACAATCCGATGGATTTTGCCTACGAAAGGGCAGGTAGCATCCGCAATTTGCATATTTTTTTCCTGCAGACGCTGAAAAATATCCTTGCTGATGCCATGGGAGCGAATCACCACTGTAGCATTTTTCTCTCCCTCCGGAAGTTCCTCCACATCAGAAACCACCTTCACCCCTTTTGCCTCCAAATCGGCAACTACCTGTTCATTGTGAATAATCGGTCCCAAGGTATATACAGGATTACCCTTCTCCACCTCATTGTAAACCATATCTACCGCACGTTTCACACCGAAACAAAATCCGGCACTTTTAGCCAGGGTTACTTCCACACTGCATACCTCCTGTTATATGATTTATCTCTGCTCAAAGAGGCGCACAATCTCCGCCGCAACTTCCTCAATACTCATATCCGATGAATCCAGATAAACCGCATCTTCCGCCTGCCTTAACGGTGAAATTTCGCGATTCATATCCTGTTCATCTCTGGCGATAATATCCTGCTCAATCCGGGCAATATCACACTCCACTCCCCGTTCCTTTTGCTCCAGGTAGCGTCTTCTCGCCCTCTCCGAAGCACTGGCAGTCAGATAAATTTTTAAATCCGCATCCGGCAGTACACAGGTACCAATATCCCTGCCATCCATAATCACGTCCTTGGTCTTCGCAAGATTTCGCTGCAGGTCCAATAATTTTGCACGCACTGCTACATACTTGGAAGTATCCGACGTCATCATACTCACCTGTTCTGTCCGAATCAGTCCGTTTACATTCTCCCCATTGAGAAGCACCTGCTGCTGTCCGTTCTCATACTCCAATGACACGGCAATATCTTTACACGCAGCAGAAACTCCTTCTTCATCATCTCCGGCAATTCCCTGACGAATAAAGTACAACGCCATAGCACGGTACATAGCACCTGTATCCACATAAATAAAATTCAATTTCTCTGCCACCAATTTGGCAATAGTACTTTTTCCTGCACCTGCCGGTCCGTCAATTGCTATCGTATTCATAAATAACCTCCTCATATAATGATTCACTGTCAGGGTTGCATTCCACACCTATACTTTATTTTCATCCTGCAGAAATGTCTGCTGCAGAAGTGTCTACTGCAGAAATACCTGCCAAATACCCGGTAGACCATGCTATTTGCAGATTATAACCTCCCGTCACCGCATCCAGATCCAAAAGTTCCCCTGCTACATGCAGGTTTGATATCTCCTTTAACTCCATTGTAGCAGGATTCACAGCTTTTACCGAAACCCCGCCACCAGTGATAATCGCCTCATCAAACCCGCGCAGCTTCTTCACAGTAAGCGACAGTGCTTTACATAGTTTTCCCAATTTTTTGCGCTCCTCCCGGGTAATTTCGTTGACACGTTTCTCAGGGGGGATTCCTGACAAAGTAACCATGACGGGAATCAATTTTGCAGGAAGCAGTTTTCCCAGTGAATTTTTAAATTGACTGTTCTTCGCGACCTCAAAATCCCGCTGCAGCCTTTCATCCATCTGTTCCTCCGACAGCGCCGGCTTCAAATCAATTTCCATCCGGCAGTCTTTCTCACCACCGCGTCCGATTAAGCTGCTGGCAGACAACACCAACGGACCACTGACACCATAATGGGTAAAAAGCATCTCCCCCTGTTCAGAAGATATCTGCTTCTTCCCACGGTATACCCGCAAAGCCACATTGCGCAGAGAAAGTCCCTGCAAGTCTGCTGCCCATTCCTCTTTTGTCTCCACGGGAACCAATGCCGGATAACAAGGTGTCATGGGGATATGTATCTGCTCCAGAAAACGATGTCCGTCTCCGGTAGAGCCTGTCGCAGAATAAGAAAGACCTCCCGTGGCAAGAATCACGCTGTCCGCATTCCAAGACTTTTTCCTGCCATGGCATTCACAGATAACACCTTCACACTGCCCCTCTGCTACTAACAATTTCTCCACCCTCGTATGCAATCTGACGTCCACACCGCGTCTCTGCAATGCCTGCTGCAGCGTCCGCAAAACATCCGAAGATTTATCAGACGCCGGAAAAACACGGTTACCCCTCTCCGTCTTTAAGGCCAAACCCTCCATTTCGAGAAAATCCATCATCCGTCTGCTGTCAAAACTGTAAAATGCACTGTATAAAAATTTAGGATTGGATACCACATGGGCGAGATGGTTTTCTACATCGCTATTATTTGTCACATTACATCTTCCCTTGCCGGTAATAAACAGTTTCTTGCCAAGCTTTTCATTCTGCTCCAGCAGCACTACCTTGTGACCAAGGTCTGCTGCCGCCACCGCTGCCATCATCCCGGAAGCACCACCACCCACAACGATTATATCACTCAACGATCTTCCATCCTCTCCTTCATTACCTGCAGGGCAAATGCGTATGCCTCAACCACCGCCTGCATCCTCACCTGTCCTCTGTCTCCTTCAAAACAAAAATGACGGCTCACCGTCTCTCCCAAAAAACTCACACCAATATATACAGTACCGGCAGGCGTACCATCCGCACCCTCATCCGATCCTGCATATCCCGTCACCGAAATTGCCAGTTCCGTGCCGGCTGCCTTTGCCATTCCCGAAGCCATTTCCTCTGCCACCTGCGCACTGACGACAGTATGCTGCGCAATGGTCTCCGGATGCACCCCCAACAGTTTTTCCTTAATGCGGTCTGCATAGGTAATATAACCTTCCTCAAACACAGCGGATGCCCCGGAAACATCGACAATTCCCGAAGCAATCAAACCGCCTGTACAGGATTCTGCCGTGGAGACATGATAGCCATGCTCTGCCAAACACCCCACCAATTCTGCTGCCTCCGGTGCCACGATCCGTCTCATGTTACATATTTCCATCATTCATTACCTTCCAATTTTTCACAAGATAGTCCACCAAAGAAACAACGGTCAAAACAAGTGCCGAATAAATGAGTACCTGCTCCAAAATATGAAACACGGATATATCAAAGTTCAAAATAAGTACAACCGACATCACCATCTGCACCACCGTTTTCACCTTACCCCACCAGCTTGCTGCTATCACTACTCCCGCATCGGAAGCAACCAGCCGAAAACCACTGATGATAAATTCACGGCTGATAATGATAATCACTACCCATGCCGGCATAGTGTGGAGTGCGACAAAACAAATCAATGCGGAACTCACCAACAGCTTGTCCGCCAATGGATCCATAAATTTCCCGAAATTGGATATCAGGTTATATTTTCTGGCGAGATAACCGTCTAATGTATCTGTCAGACTTGCCAGTATGAAAATTCCCACGGCAATATACTTTCCAAAGGGAATCCCCGGAACCAGCATGAATGCCACAAAAAAAGGAATCATTATCACGCGCAGCATCGTAATCTTGTTGGGTAAGTTCATTCATATCCTCCTATCTGTCATGATGCAATAAGCTATTCATCTTCTACAATTTCTCCAATCAAATCATATTCATCCGCACCGGTTATACATACTTTTAAGAAATCTCCCGACATGAGATTCCAGTCAGTAGACACAAACACATATCCATCCACCTCCGGGGCATCCATATATGTACGGGTAATATAGACTCCCTCCTCCGGCAGCCGTCCCTCTACCATAACCTCCATGGTTCTTCCGATCTGTGATGCGGTTTTGTCAAAGGCAATCTCCTGCTGGAGTGCCATAATTTCATCCCGCCTTCTGCCAGCAAGTTCCTCCGGAACCTGATTCTCCATTTCTGCGGCAGGAGTATCCTCCTCTCTGGAATAGGTAAATACCCCCAGTCTATCAAAAGCCAGAGACTCCACAAACTGTTTAAGCTGCATAAAGTCTTCTTCCGTCTCCCCCGGAAAACCGGTAATTAACGTAGTTCTCAGCGCAATATCCGGAATTTCTTCCCTGAGACGCGCCACAATTTCCTCTATTTCCTGTCGGCTTGTCTTTCGTCCCATGCGTTTCAAAACGGCATCCGCCCCATGCTGCACCGGTATATCCAGATAGTGACATACTTTTGGCAATCTCTTAATCGCCTGAACCAGCTCCTCTGTAATCTCCTCCGGATAGCAATACATAATACGAATCCATCGAAGCTCCTCCAATTCGGAAAGTCGCTCCAGAAGCTCCGGCAGACTCTTTTTACCGTATAAATCCACTCCGTAAAGTGTGGTCTCCTGAGCCACCAATATTAGTTCTCTCGCACCGGCATCCACTAAATGCTTTGCCTGTGCCACTAAATTATCCATGGGAACACTGCGGTAATTGCCCCTCACTTTGGGAATGACACAATATGTGCAATGTTTGTCACACCCTTCCGCAATTTTTAAATAGGCAAAATACCCTCCTGACATACTATCCCTATTTGTTAAGGGCTGCGGCAGATAATTGATATCCTGCAGGCACTCTATGACACCACTTTTCTCTTTCAATGCTGTCTGAATGGTTTCCGCAAGTTTCTCATATCCCATAGTACCCACGATGATATCCACTTCCGGGATTTCCGTCTGAATTTCCTCGTGGTAACGCTGTGCCAGACAGCCCGCTGCCACCAAGAGCTTACACTCTGCTTCCTCCTTATACTGTGCCATTTCCAGCAGTGTATTAATGCTCTCCTCCTTGGCATCTCCGATAAAACAACAAGTGTTTACTACAATGACATCTGCCTCTGTCTCATCATTGACCAGCATAAAACCATATTCACGCAAAGACGTAATCATCATTTCGCTGTCCACCAGATTTTTGTCACAGCCAAGAGATACAAAAAAAAGTGTTACCTTCTTTTCCTGATTCATACTCTACTCGTTTCCTTCCAATACGGACGCCACACAATTATTCATCAACATAGCTATTGTCATCGGACCTACACCGCCCGGCACCGGGGTAATGGCTCCCGCAATCTCTTTTACGGAGTCAAAGTCCACATCTCCACACAGTTTGCCGTTTTCATCCCGGTCCATACCGACATCTATTACCGTTGCCCCCTCTTTCACATAGGAGGCATCAACAAACTTCGCCTTTCCGATGGCAACCACCAGGATATCCGCCCGTTTTGCCACTGCTTTCAAGTCTGGTGTATGGGAATGGCAGATTGTCACGGTTCCGTTTTCGCGCAGCAAAAGCATTCCCATTGGTTTCCCCACGATATTGCTGCGACCGATAATCACACATTCCTTACCGTCAATCGCGATACCGGAGCGCTTTAAGAGTTGAATAATACCCGCCGGAGTACAGGAAACAAAACCCGGCTGTCCGATACTTAACCGCCCCACGCTCTCCGGATGGAACCCATCCACATCTTTATCCGGAGAAATTGTGCGAATCACTTTATCCTCATCAATATGTTTCGGAAGGGGTAACTGGACCAAAATACCGTTAACCTCCTCCTTAGCATTTAAGGATTCTACTAATTCCAACAACTCCTGCTCTGTCGTTTCCTCCGGCAATTCATACGCCAGAGACTCAATGCCTATATATTCGCATGCTTTTTTCTTATTGCCCACATACACGGTGGAAGCAGAATCATTACCTACCTGAATCACCGCCAGAGTGACAGTAATCCCCTTTTCTTTCAGTTCTTTTACCTTTTCTTTTAACTCATCTTTTATTTCTGCAGATATTTTTTTTCCGTCAATCAACTGTGCCATATTCCATCCATTCCTCCTTTTACTGATTATACTTTAAAAATGCTTCCTCCTACAAACTCCCTCATCAAAGAATTTTTCGGAATTTCCTCACTGCTGATGCCAATAAAATAATCTAAGAATTTCAAAAGTCGTTTCGCCTCAATATACTCCGGTGCATCCTTTGGAATACCAAACAAAATCGCCTCCGCATATGGTTTTAACACTGCAAGCTCATAAATGAGTGCAGAGTTAAACATCACATCTGCCTCCTCCTGGAACGGGAATATATACTGGTCTTCTCCCCGGCGCACGGACGGCCACATGCCGATTGTTCTGGCAGCAGAGGAACCTCTCGTTCTGGCATCTCTTACCATACGTCGGATTAATCTGCCGTCAGTAGTAGAAATACGGTTGTGCTCATCTATATTAATCTGTGTAAGTGCACTGATATAAATCTTGAACTTACTCTCCCTGGGCAAAGTGTAAGATAATTTGTCATTGAGACCATGAATCCCTTCGATGACCAAAATATCATCCTCTCCCAATTGTCTGTAATCCCCTTTATATTCCTTTTGTCCCGTGACAAAATTAAAGGTAGGCAGTTCCACCCGCTCCCCTTGAAGCAATTGGTTCATCTGCTTGTTAAACAACTCGACATCAATCGCCTCTAAACACTCGAAATTATAATTTCCATTCTCATCTAACGGTGTTTCTTCCCTGTTTACAAAATAATTATCCAACGCAATAGGATGCGGTTTCAATCCCAAAGTACGTAACTGGATGGAAAGTCTGTGTGAGAAAGATGTCTTACCGGAAGAAGACGGACCGGCAATCATAATAAACTTCTTGCTGGGGTCTCTCACAATCTGCTCTGCAATCTGTGCAATTTTCTTTTCCTGAAGTGCTTCCTGTACCAAAATCAGGTCAGATACACCACCGGAGGAAATTACATCGTTAAGAGCCCCAACAGTGTCAACATCCACCATTTTTCCCCATTGCTTTGCCTCCTGCAATGTAGAAAACAATTTAGGACTTGGCTTATGGGCTGTCACCTGATCCGGCGTGTTCTTATTTGGCAAGTTCAGCATAAATCCACTTTCATAAGGTTCCAGACTGAAATACTGTAAAACACCGGTACTTGCCGGCATATATCCGTAGTAATAATCCTCATATCCATCCAATGTATAAATGTTTACCTTGGAAACCCTACGATATTCAAACAACTTCTTTTTATCGTACATACCGTGTTTGTCAAAAATCTCCAGAGCTTCTGCAGTATCCACCGAACGTTTCAAAAAAGGAATGTCTCTATGTACTAACTCCCTCATGCACTCCTCTACATCTTTCAATAGTGCTTCCGTGACAGGGATGCCCTCCACTTCACAGTAACAACTGTTTCCTATCTGGTATTTTATAAAAACATCTTTTAACGGCTGCCCTTTGCATACTCCGTAAAATGCTCGCAGCATAAGCAGCGTAGCGCCACGCATATATGTTTTATGACCACTTCTATCCTTCGTCGTGAGAAATGAAATCTCCATATCCCTACTGATTTTTTTATTAAGTTCCATCAGCTTTCCGTGATATCTTGCCAAAATAATCGGATACTCATACTGGTCCTGAAAGTCCTCTGCAATGCTCCCGTAAGTAGTTCCTACAGGATATTCTTTTTCTGTTTTTTTTGCTCCGATAATAACTGCTATCTTGATAGTCTTTCCCATAATACCTCTTTTCTGCATCTCTTTTCGTATTTTACCATTAGTACAGCAAACCATAAGTTGTGCCGGTATCCTGCAATAAACATGTTTGAATTGTCACACCTGTCATACAAAAATACTTTTTAATAAAGTTTCTATCTGCATTTGCTCTTGCAATATATTTTCTTTTGCCGGTGTCTGTTCAGGCATACCGGCGAGAATCGCCTCCACCCGTTTTTTCTCTTGTAGCAGGAAACGGCAAAATACCGGATGCTTATTGATAATCAACTGTTTCCCATATATATATTCAATATCTGACGAATAATGCTCCAATCCGGATTCACAACGAAGAATGGTATAGTATTTTCCCATATCATATACCATATTTTCCTGTGTGATCTGAAATCCCAAATCATGCAGCGCATAGCGTACTTTGCATATTTCCGATTGGGGGGAAAGTACCAGCTCCTTTGCCGAAGCAGTCACTTCCGGTCTTTCACGCAAAATATGTTCCATCAATGCACCACCGATTCCGCTGATTAAAATCGTATCTGCTTCACCCGGTTGAAGCATCTGTGTTCCGTCCGATTTCCTCACTTGAATCTTTTCAGACAAACCATAGTCCGCAATATGTTCTTTTGCCCGCTGCAAAGGTCCCTCATTGATATCCATTGCAATACCACCCGCCGCTCTGTTTTCCCTAACGAGGAAAATCACTGTAAATCCATGGTCACAACCGATATCTGCCACGACACCTCCGGAGCGCACATAATCCGCCACCGCCTGCAGGCGTTTTGATAAATGCATTACTCTAAGTAATCTTTCAATTTACGGCTGCGGCTTGGATGTCTCAGTTTGCGCAGTGCTTTTGCCTCAATCTGACGGATACGCTCTCTGGTCACCTTAAACTCTTTTCCTACTTCCTCCAAAGTTCTTGCACGACCATCCTCCAAACCGAAGCGAAGTTTTAACACTTTTTGTTCCCTGTCCGTCAGCGTGCCAAGCACTTCCTCTAACTGTTCTCTGAGCAGGGTGAAAGCTGCTGCCTCCGATGGTACCGGAACATTATCATCCTGAATAAAGTCGCCCAGATGACTGTCCTCCTCCTCGCCGATAGGCGTCTCCAGAGAAACCGGCTCCAGAGAAATTTTTTGTATCTCCCGGACACGTTCAACAGGCATCCCCATCTGAACGGCTATCTCCTCCGGATAGGGTTCTCTGCCAAGCTCCTGCAAGAGCTGTCTCTGGACACGGACAAATTTGTTGATAGTCTCTACCATGTGTACCGGAATACGAATAGTACGTGCCTGATCAGCTATCGCTCTGGTAATAGCCTGGCGAATCCACCATGTAGCGTAGGTACTAAACTTGTACCCCTTTTTATAGTCAAACTTCTCTACCGCTTTAATAAGGCCTAAATTTCCCTCCTGAATCAAATCCAGGAACAACATTCCTCTCCCGACATAACGTTTGGCAATACTGACTACAAGGCGTAGATTTGCCTCTGCCAACTTCTTTTTGGAATCCATATCCCCCTCTTCCATACGCTTTGCCAGCTCCACTTCCTCATCTGCCGTCAAAAGCGGAACCTTGCCGATTTCTTTCAGGTACATACGCACGGGATCCTCAATGCCAATGCCATCCGGAACTGACAAATCTATATTTTCAATCTCCTCGTCGTCCGGAACATCACCACTGTTCTCCAACTCCAGAATCATGTCATCGTCATCTTCCTGGTCTTCAGAAATCTGCAGCACATCTACATTCTTTTGCTCCAGAAATTCTATAATACGCTCTGTGCGCTCCTCTGTCAGTTCAATATCTTTGAAAAAATTATTGATTTCCGATATTTCCAAAACATTTTGCTTGCTTTTCGCCATAATCAGCAATGCATCCATACGTTCCATGAACTTTGCAGAGTCGTCTCCGCTTTTTTCCTCATGTTCGGATTCTTTCTTCGCAGAACTCTTTCGCGTAGACTTTGCCTTATTTTTCTCCGAAGAAGCAGCCGTCTCTCTGGCAACCTTCTCCATTGCCTCCTCCACGGCGCTGTTGCTAAGCGATTTTTCTGCTTTCTTAGATGTCGACTTTCCTGATTTCTTTGTTGTCGCTTTTTTCGATTCTGCCTTAGAAGCAGACTTTTCTTCCGTAGAAGATGCCTTTTTTGCAGCTGTCTTTTTTGCTGCCGTCTTTTTGACAGACTTCGCCTCTTCCTTTTTATCGGTCGTCAGCTTGTCCGCTTCTTTTTTCTTTGTTGCCATGTCGTTCCTTCCTTTCTATCTATGTACTGCTATGTATACATACCAGTTTTCTCCGGTGTAGTTACTGTTTACCTTAACCATCTTTCAATGAAATATGCAATTTCTCATGGGTTTGCAGCGCTTTTTTCTCTGCCATTAATTCTTGAAGCTGTGCAATATCCGTGAGATTTTTCATTTTATGTTCAATACTGCGCTCCTTAATCCGGAACAGCAGCTCATTGATTGCTTTTTCTTTTTCCCTGCGGTCCATCGTAGCATCAAAGCCGGTCTGGAACATTTTTGACACTGTTCTCTGCTGTTCCACATCCTCAAAACAGTTTAAGATCTTAGCCGGCTCGCACTGTCCGTTTTCCAGCTGTCCATATAGCAAATCTGCCGCCTGCCGGTAAGGTTCCTCTAAATAATCTTCTGTCTTAATAATATCCTTCACTTGTGTATACATCTCCGGTTTTTCCACTAACCATGACAAAAACAATTGGTATGTATACTGTATACCGTCCGGTTCGCTGTTTTCTGACTGTCGCCTGCTATTTTGCCTGCGCTCCTCCATCACTTCCCGGTATCCCTCTGGCTCCATGCTGCTATAGCGGATGACCAGCTTTTTTAAATCCTCCTTGGGCACGGTATATTTTGCTGCAAGAGCTTCCAAATAACTGTCTCTTTGCACCTTATCCTCAAATACTAACAATTTACGCGCCATTTCATGAATAAATTTTGTTCTCTCCTCCGGATCATCTGCCTTATGCTCCTGCTGCAAGACATCTATCTCGAAGAAAAAACTGTTTTCTGCTTTCTCCAGACGCTCCTCAAAAGCTTCTGCACCGAGACCTTTTATAAACTCATCCGGGTCTTTGTACGGCTCCATATGCACGATTTTTCCGGTAAGTCCTGCCCTTCGCAATATAGGAATTGCCCTAAGCGCCGCCTTTACTCCGGCACTATCACTGTCATAGGTAATCAGCACTTCATCCGTATACCTCTTGAGAAGATTTGCCTGCTGCTCGGTAAATGCGGTTCCCAGCGAGGCTATTGCACCTGTGAAGCCAGCCTGATGCATTGCTATTACATCCATATATCCCTCACAAAGAATAAGTTTTTTTCGCTTACCCTGTTTGGCATAATTCAATCCAAACAAATTTCGACTTTTATCAAATACCTTGGTCTCCGGGGAATTCAAATACTTAGGTTTGGCATCCCCCATAACTCTCCCGCCAAATCCAATCACTCTGTTGTTTGCATCCATAATAGGAAACATAACACGATTCCAAAATTTATCATAGACTCCACGCTCGTCCATCTTAAAGAGACCGGTCTCCTGCAAAGTCCTGTCATCATATCCCTCGTGCTGCAGATAGCGATACAACTCCCCACTACTCTGTCCGGCATATCCCAGTCCGAACCGTCGCATCGTCTCATCGGAAAGTCCACGCTCCTGCAAATATTCATATCCTAATTTTCCCTGTGGAGACTTAAGTTTTGCATAGTAGTATTTTGCCGCCTTTGCGTTGATTTCCAATAAAGTCAGCCGTAAATTTTCCTCCTCACGCTGTTTTGCAGAAAATTCTTTCTTAGGTAATGCGATTCCCACCCTGTCTGCCAAATACTCCATTGCCTCAGGAAACGTATAATTTTCGTATTCCATCACGAAGGTGAGAACATTACCACCGACTCCACAGCCAAAGCACTTGTACATCTGCCGTGCGGGGTTTACGGAAAACGAGGGTGTTTTCTCATTATGAAACGGACACAGCCCAACATAACCGCTTCCGGAACGTTTCAAGCGTACTGACGCACCGATGACATCCACAATATCATTGGCAGAACGAACCTGCTCTATCTGCTCCTCGGTATACCTTGCCATGTCATCCCTCCGTTCCTCTTTCCTACAGTAAAACACACTCTATCTTAATTTATTCGACATAAAATCTGTATTTCCTTTTTTTCTTTTTACCGGTGTTCTGTCCCTAACACCGTCCACGATTTGGGAATCATGATCTCTTTGTATAAATTCACGGCAAATCTGTCGGTCATACAGGCTATATAATCACATACGGCACGCTGGGTACTCTCGCCTTCCTGCACCAGCGCAATAAACTCCTCCGGCATTTTGTCGGAATGACGGGTGTAATATTCGTACAACTGTCCGATCATATGTACTACTTTACGCTCCTCACTCTTTGCCACAGGATTGGTATATACGGTATCAAACAAAAACTTACGCAGTTCAAGCATCGCTTTTTCCACCCGGGAAGACATACTGATTTCATCTTTACCCTCACTATTTTGTACAATATCATGCACCAGCGTATTCAGACGTTTATTCGTAGATGTTCCGAGTATATCTGTAAGTTCCTTTGGAATGTCTTCTTCTCTTATGATTCCCGCACGTATGGCATCATCAATATCAGAATTAATATAAGCTATTTTGTCGGAAAGACGTACAATCTTACCCTCCAGCGTGCTGGGACGAAGTCTGGTCTGATGATTCAGAATGCCATCCCGCACTTCCACAGTGAGGTTCAATCCTTTGCCGTCTTTTTCCAGCCGTTCCACCACACGTACACTCTGCTCATTGTGATGAAAACCACCATATCCATCTGCGATACTGTTTAACGCACGTTCCCCGGCATGCCCGAAGGGCGTATGTCCCAAATCATGCCCAAGAGCAATCGCCTCCGTCAAGTCTTCATTCAAAAGTAATGCCCTGGCGATAGTTCTGGCATTTTGTGCAACTTCTAACGTATGAGTAAGACGGGTCCGATAATGATCTCCCTCTGGTGCCAGAAACACTTGTGTTTTTTGCTTCAAACGACGGAATGCCTTGCAGTGTAATATGCGATCCCTGTCCCGCTGAAATACAGTACGAATATCACATTGAGGTTCCTCCACGTCTCTCCCCAACGATCGATCTGCAAAGGAAGCATACGGTCCCAAAATCTGGTGTTCTCTTTCCTCCTGTTTCTGTCGTAAACTCTTTGCTTCTGCCATAAAAATATCCTCCCTGTTTGATAGAACCTGCAGGTTATACACTGATTATTTGCTATCTCCGATACTCTCTCCAATATAATAAAATCCTTTGCTCTCACAAATTTTTACGGGAATAATCTGTCCGATCAGACTCTCATCCCCGGGAAAATGTACCACATAATTCTTCTCCGTTCGACCTGTCATTAGCGTCGTATCCTGTCCGTTCACTTCTTCCACCAATACATTTTCCACTGTGCCAACCGCCTGTCCGGCACGCTCCGCCGCAAGCACTTGCACTTTGTCAAGTAGTCTGTCAAAACGCTCCTTCACCACTTCCTCCGGTACTTGTTCTTCCATGGAAGCTGCCGGTGTTCCCGTGCGTTTACTGTAAATAAATGTAAATGCACTATCATAACCCACACGCTCTACCACGTCCAATGTTTCAGCGAAATCTTCTTCCGTCTCTCCCGGAAATCCCACGATGATATCCGTGGTAAGAGAAATATCCGGATTTTTGCTTCGGATTTTATCTACCAGTTCCAGATAATCCTCTTTCGTGTAATGTCTGTTCATAATTTTCAATAGACGGCTGCTTCCGGATTGTAACGGTAGATGAAGATGTTTGCATATTTTGTCAGACTGCCCCATCACCTCGATCAGTTCATCCGATAAGTCCTTCGGGTGGGATGTCATAAACCGGATGCGCTGCAAACCCGGAATCTCCTCTACTTGACGCAGCAGTTCAGCAAATGTGATAGGATGCTCTAAGGTTTTACCATAGGAGTTTACATTCTGCCCTAATAACATAATTTCTACAACACCGTCCTGAACCATACTGCGGATTTCCTCCACGATATCCTCCGGCTCCCTGCTTCGCTCCCTACCTCTCACATACGGTACAATACAATAGCTGCAGAAATTGTTACAGCCAAACATGATGTTGACACCACCCTTAAAGGAATACTTTCTGGCGTTAGGTAGCTCCTCCACGATTTCTGTGGTATCTTTCCATATGTCAATGATCATCCTCTTTGCATCCGGCTCAAACAGACGCATTGCCAATAGTTCTGCCAGTTTAAATATATTGTGGGTTCCGAATATAATATCCACATTGCGATAACTTTTTTTTATTCTGGAAATCACATCCGGCTCCTGCATCATACAACCGCATAATATGGTCAGCATCTCCGGATTCCTCTCCTTAAATTTCTTTAACTGCCCCAATCTGCCATAAACTTTCAGATTAGCATTTTCCCGCACCGTACAGGTATTATACAGCACTAAATCCGCCTGTTCCGTATCGCTCTCTTCATATCCCATAACCGTGAGGATTCCCAGTATTTTTTCGGAGTCTCGAGCGTTCATCTGACAGCCGAATGTCTTGATATGGCAGGTTAATTTTCTGCCTTTCTCCTGTTCTTTCTGACAAATATGCTGTCTCACCTTTTTTATAAAATAATATTGTCTTGCCGGCTCCTCCTCAGGAGGTGGACAAGAGATATCCATAGCATGTATTTGTGTTTCCATTTCTGTATATTCCATAGTTTCTCCTTTTATCGATTTATATCGCTAATAATCCAAAATAAGTATAACGCAAACCACGTAGAAACACAAGAAAATAATAACAGGGAGACAAGTCCGTCCACGGCTTATCTCCCTGCTCATCATCATTATTTAATCAATATTCCTGCCATTTTACAGAATGTTTAGTTTTCACCCTGTAATGCATCGAAACCGGATTCTCCGGTACGAACCTTCACGACATTTTCCACATCGTACACGAAAATCTTACCGTCACCGATATTGCCTGTGTAAAGAGCCTTTCTGGCGGCTTCAATCACCGTGTCAACCGGTACGGCACTGACAATCACTTCTACTTTCATCTTAGGCAGCAGGATAATATCCAACTCTGCACCACGATATCTGGTAGTCATACCCTTCTGTGTACCGCATCCCAACACCTGCGTTACCGTAATGCCGCTGACACCAATCGCATTCATTGCCTCTTTCAAATCCTCGAACTTGCTCTGCTGACACACAATGGACAACTTGGTAATCTTCGGGTAATTTGCATCTCTTTCCACAGGTGTCTTTGCCGGAGCCGTTGCCGGAATCTCTGGTTCCCGTCCTGTCACATTGACCACTTTGATTGCCTCCTCCATAGGCACCTCTCCCTTCAACATTTCCGCAGATGTACCTCTGGAGTAGAACATATCTCCTGCCGGCATAAAGTCTGCATATGCGGACGGCAGACCGTGCTCCGTAACATCCAGTCCGCGAAGTTCCTCCTCCGGTGATACACGAAGACCGCATACTGCCTTGATTACAAAAAATGTTATAGTAATCAAAACAGCCGTCCATGCTGCAACTGACAAAATACCAACACACTGCAGACCAAGCTGAGTAAATCCGCCACCATAGAAAAGTCCCTCACCTTTTATGAGACCATCTTCAAAGGCAATGGCATAACCGGGCGCCGTACTTGTAGCAAACAGACCAACCGCAAACGTACCCCATATACCATTCATCATATGTACTGCCACGGCTCCAACCGGGTCATCAACTTTCAATTTATAATCCAAAAGCCATACACCAAACACCACCAACAAACCTGCCACAAAGCCAATCACAATCGCTCCGGCTGCATCCGTCACGTCACAAGGAGCCGTAATAGCTACCAGACCTGCAAGAGATGCATTTAAACACATAGACACATCAGGACTGCCATACTTAATCCATGTAAACACCAGGCAGACAACCGTCGCTATCGCCGGCGCTATCGTCGTCGTCAGGAAAATAGAACCTAAGTCTGCCAGCGATGTTGCTGCAGCACCGTTAAATCCATACCAGCCTAACCACAGAATAAACACGCCCAGTGCACCTAAGGGCAGATTATGTCCCGGAATCGCATGTGGCTTACCGGTACGCGTACTGAACTTACCAATACGAGCCCCCAGTATAGATGCACCAATCAATGCCGAAATACCACCTACCATATGAATGGCACAGGAGCCGGCAAAATCATGGAAGCCCATTTGCGACAGCCAGCCACCGCCCCAAATCCAATGCGCTTCAATCGGATATATAAAAGCGGAAATTATTGCGGAATAAATACAGTAAGAAAAGAATTTTGTACGTTCCGCCATAGCACCGGATACAATCGTTGCCGTAGTGGCACAAAATACCAGGTTAAATACAAATCCGGAATAGTCAAAATTATGATAATCAGTAAATACATCAAACCCCGGCTTTCCCATAATTCCCATAAAATCTTCACCGAGCAGCAAAGAACTTCCGATTAAGATAAAAGTCACCGTGCCGATACAAAAATCCATCAGGTTTTTCATTATGATGTTTCCGGCGTTTTTTGCTCTTGTAAAACCTGCCTCCACCACAGCAAATCCTGCCTGCATCCAAAATACCAATGCAGCGCCAATCAGAAACCAGACACCAAACAAATTTTCATTGATATAACTTATCACTTCACTTGACATAATTATTCCTCCTTTTTGTCCAAATTTCATGTCGCGATCACGAGGTTGAATAGGCTTTTTGCTTAATAGTGAATCTATTAAGCAAAAAAGGTGCCACGAATCTCTTCGTGACACCTTTGTCATATCCTGTATTATAGCATTCAAGTTTTTTAAGTCAAGACTTTTTATGCTTTTTTTGTCGTTTTGTGAAATATCAATAATTTTTTTACAAAATCCCAAAAAAATTTGTAACTATTATTCTGTCAATATATCATCGGTTATTGCTGTCCTGTTTCTTGGACATCTTCAACATCTAAATCCATCTTCAAAGAATTATCCATAAAGTATTTCACTACGGCAGATGCCTCGTCCAGATGCTTGGTCTCATAGTTGATTCCCACTACCGGATCTGTAAGCATCCCCCCAATCTGCTTGTACTTCTCACTATCCTTTAGAGAAACTCCGGTATAATACAGAGTTTTATCGGAGGGAATGATATTTGTATCTTCGGTGTTGTTTCGCACATCCTCACCGGAAATAAACTGGGAATAGACATGGTATTCTTCCGGGTAGTCATTATAAAAATCTACCTCCTCATTGCCATTTGCCGCGAAGAAATAACTGGAGGATGCCCACTTATTAAAATCCTCTGCAGATGCAATATGAATATCTGTCGTCCCTGTATACAAATACGTCTGTATCTGCTGAACATCACTATCCAGAGATATTCGTACCGTTTCCTTACCCTTCTCCAATCCAAGATAATCGTTTAGACAGTCTTCCAAGGCATCTTTTACCTTATCGTCAATCACATCTCCCTGTATCGTGATAAACAGCATTATTTTTTCTTTGGTAACCGTATCCCGTATTTGCAATACCACCATCGCCAATACAATGATTCCGACAATTACACCTTTCAGATAATAATCCCTAAACTGTTTCAATTTTCCGGAAAAAGTTAAGTTTTTTCTCTCCTCCTCAATGGCTTCATCGGAATGCTTTTGATAGATTGCCGCATCATCTTTTTCCAGTTTTTCCTGCTCCTCCTCGGAAAAGTGAATCGCCATATCCCTTCGTTCTCCTTTCTGCTATATAACAGTTCCCCAGATGTAAAGCATCATATAAAAAATCACCAGCAGTCCGTTACACAAGGAAGCAATCGTCGGAAAATGGGGTCGGATATTATCCTGATGCAGACTAAACCATGCAAGCACAAAACCTGCTGCTGCAATCAACAGACAGAGTATTCCCACCACTCCTGCAAACAGACCGGCATGTCCGTTGCTTTTGCCGGACATCACACACACACATCCGAATACACCGGCGGAAACAAACGCCAATAGCGTAGCAATAATTCCTGATAATGGATGATGTTTGTCCGTTAAATGCAGAGAGGACTCTCTACCCTTTTTGCTTTTTGCCATATTACCCCTTTCTACCGTTTTTTCGGTAACGGTTTCACACTACACTTTCATTTTTTCTTTTTATGTCGAATATGCAGCAATGCATTCCCCAGCCGGAATAGCAGATAACCAATCAATCCTCCCAATGTATTCAACAAAATATCATCCACGTCAAAAGAACCCAATTTGGAAAACAATTGTATCGTCTCCACCAGCAGGGAAGCCATAAAGCTTAAAAGCAGCATTTTGCCTAAGCCACGGCATCGGATTGCCAATACCGGAATCACAAAACCAAACGGTATAAAACAAATAACATTGCCTACCAGATTAAGCAACACTGAAAAATATCCCAGTTTGTCAATATATTTTAAATAGCGGTTTATCTCTGCAAGCGGCTTTAAGTTATACTGATAGCTGTCCCTGGGCACCCTGCCCAACTGCTCACTAAAAAACAGATAATAAACCATCATCACTAAATAAATACAAAATAAAATCCATGAAATTACCCGTATTTTATGCTTTTCCTCGTTATTCACCTTTTACCCCATTCTGCCTTGGCATAACGGCACTTTTTTAACAGCGGAATCAGTTTCATACGCAACTGTCTATTCTGCGCCATCATGCTTGCAGGCGAAAACCTTATTGACGAAGCACCACATCCTTTTCACCAAGTCCATGA
Source organism: Lachnospiraceae bacterium (assembly GCA_022510685.1). Classification (GTDB taxonomy): domain Bacteria; phylum Bacillota; class Clostridia; order Lachnospirales; family Lachnospiraceae; genus Butyribacter. The sequence continues at coordinate 97,340 of JAFLTA010000001.1, forward strand.
ATAATTTTATCCATACATTTGCTGACTTCCTCTTCGGTCAATGTTCGGTCTGCTGCCCGGAATACAATCTTATACGCCAGGGACTTGGAGCCTTGTGTAAGCTGCTGACCTTCATAGATATCAAAAAGTTCACAGGACTCCAACAGTTTACCGCCTCTTACACGGATAATTTCTTCCACTTCTCCGGCAAGTACACTCTTACTCATGGTCAGACTGATATCACGAGTTACGGCAGGGAATTTCGCCACGCCCTCGTACTTCACACTAAAATCAGCAAGTTCACTGACCACTTGCATATCAATAACAGCCAGATACGTTTTTGCACCTATTCCGAAATTCTTCTGCACTGCAGGATGCACCTCACCCAGATAAGCAACCTCTGTACCATCATAGCTTACTACCGCCTGTCTGCCCGGATGAAGGAAAGATTTCCCTGCTTTCGGGTCATATTTTGCCGTCTTTTTTAATCCCATACGCATAAACACCGCCTGCAGGACACCCTTCATATCAAAGAAATCTGCATCACCATACATACCCAGCGTCAGCTGCATTCTCTCGTCCGGAAGCTCTGTTAACGGGAGCTGTTTTGGCAGATATACGTTTGCCAATTCATAGAGACGTACTTCCTTATTGCGTCGGTTATAGTTTGTTGCCAGAGATGTGAGCATCCCACCTAAGGCAGAAGTACGCATGACACTGTAGTCCTCTCCCAAAGGATTGTTAATCTGAATACTCTGACGAAGAACGTCATCCTCCGGAAGATTCAGCTTATCATATATTTTGGGACTTTCAAAGGAGAAGGTCATTCCCTCGTTAAATCCATAACTTTCCACTACTTCACGCACCATGCTCTCATGCTGCAGCTTTTCCGAAAGACCACCGGAGGTTGCAGCACCGGATGGCAAGGTCATAGGAATATTATCATAGCCATAAAATCTCGCCACTTCCTCTGCTAAATCTGCCATGCGCTCTAAGTCCTGCCTCCAGGTTGGCACAATGACTTCTCTCTTCTCTCTGTCCACCGGCAAATCAATGGTTTCAAAGTAGCGAATCATATCCTCTTCCGGGATGTCCGTACCAAGCAGGGCATTGATTTTATCCGGATTATATGCAATACGGATTGGCTCTTTCTTTACCGGATATACATCGATAGCACCGCCCACTACCTCGCCGGCTCCCAGTTCCTCCACAAGCTGGCAGGCACGGTTCATTGCCTCCATGGCTGTGTTGGGGTCTAATCCCTTCTCAAACTTTGCTTGGGCATCTGTACGCATTCCCAATTTCTTACCGGACAGGCGGATATTAGTTCCGTCAAAAGTAGCCGCCTCGAACAGCATCGTCTTCACGTCATCGGTAATCATGGAATTCTCGCCCCCCATGATACCTGCCAGACCTATCGGTTTTTTGCCGTCACAAATCATCAGCATCGTGTCATCCAGTTCACGCTCCTGACCGTCCAGCGTCTTAAAAGGCTCACCATTCTTCGCTTTCCGGACTATGATTTTATGCTCCTCAATGGTATCCAAATCATAGGCGTGCATCGGCTGAGCATATTCCTCCATTACATAATTAGTGATATCTACAATATTATTAATCGGGCGGATTCCCACAGATGCCAATCTTCTCTGCATCCATTCCGGTGACGGAGCCAGCTTGATATTTTTTACCACCCTCGCCGTGTAACGCGGACAGAGCTCCGGACTTTCTACCTCTACGGAAATGTAATCTTCCACGTTTTCCTCATTACCAGTCTCAGTCACTACCGGCGGCACAAACTTCTTGCCGAAAGTAGCCGCTGCTTCTCTGGCAATTCCCAGTACACCAAAACAGTCCACACGGTTAGATGTCACCTCATATTCAAATGTCACATCGTGCAGTCCTAATAACTCCACAGCATCAGAACCTATAGGGGCATCCTTGTATTCCGGATTATCACTGAGGATATAAATACCGTCCTTTGCCGCATCCGGATACATATCCGTATTGGAGCCAAGTTCTTCGATAGAACACATCATGCCGAAAGAGTCCACCCCACGAAGTTTACCTTTTTTTATCTTAAATCCGTTCTCACTCTCCCCGTCCTTATGAGAGCTTGCCACATGACCACCATCCAATACCACGGGAATCTTGTCACCTACTTTTACGTTAGGGGCGCCGGTCACAATCTGCACTTCTGTTCCCTCTTCGTCAATCTGTACCTGACAGACAATTAACTTATCTGCATCCGGGTGCTTTTCGATGGTATTGATTTTTGCCACAATGATTTTGTCCAAGAGTTTATCAAATTCTACGAAACCCTCCACCTTAGTTCCTGACAATGTCATTGCATCCGTGTATTCCTGTGCCGTACATTCCAAATCCGGCACATATGCCTTTATCCAAGATAATGATGTATCCATTATTTTCCTCCAATCTGAGGCAACACTTTGTCTGTTCGCCCACAAAACGTTACCCACTCATAAATTCCGGTCTAAATTACCTAAATCCCATTAAAACTGTTTTAAGAAACGAGTATCATTTTCATATAACAGGCGCATATCGTCTATCTCATACTTAAACAATGTGATACGCTCCAATCCCACTCCGAAAGCAAATCCGGTATACTCCTCCGGGTCAATACCGCTCATTTCCAGCACGTGGGGATGCACGACACCGCAGCCCAGAATTTCTACCCAGCCGGAACCTTTACAGAAACGGCATCCTTTACCTCCGCACTTAAAGCAGGTCACATCCATCTCTGCGCTTGGCTCTGTGAACTGAAAATGGTGTGGGCGGAATTTTACTTTTGTCTCCTCTCCAAAGAGTCTCTTGGCAAATTCCTGTAACGTACCCTTTAAGTCTGCAAACGTAATATTCTTATCAATTACCAGACCCTCTATCTGATGGAACGTCGGGGAATGGGTTGCATCTACCTCGTCAGAGCGGAACACGCGTCCCGGTGCAATCATGCGGATAGGCAGTTTCCCCTTCTCCATCTCGTGAACCTGTACGGAAGACGTCTGAGAACGGAGCAAAATATCCTTTGTGATATAAAAAGTATCCTGCTCATCTTTTGCCGGATGGTTTGCCGGGATATTCAATGCCTCAAAATTATAGTAATCGTACTCAACCTCCGGTCCTTCCACTACCTCATATCCCATTCCGATAAAGATATCCTCTACCTGCTCTAACGTAATGGTATTCGGGTGACGATGTCCCTTTGGCAACTGTTTTCCGGGCAGTGTCACATCAATCGTTTCGTGCTTAATTTTTTCTTCTAACAATGCCTTCTCAAAAGCGGCACGTTTTTCCTCCAATTTCGCCTCTATCTGGCTACGTGCCTCATTGACCATCTGTCCCACCTTCGGACGATCCTCCGGTGCCACCTCTTTCATGGACTTTAATACGGAAGTCAATTCACCCTTCTTCCCTAAAAATGCCACCTTAATATCATTCAGCTTTTCCAGTTGCTCAGAAGCATCAATCTGCCCCATGGCATCCTCCAAAATTTTAGTCAGTTTCTCTTTCATAATAATCCCCATGCCTTTCTGTAATTTCCGAACCACTGCTTCATATAAGCAGTTCAGACAGTATAAATATGTTTTCTGCCGGCAGTCCACCACATAATGTGCAGTGTTCTATACAGCAAAACAAGCAGGAAAATCCTGCTCCAGAACTCTCCTGCTTCTCTCCGTAATCTGTCAAAGCCGCCCCGTCGCAGTCTTCCTACGTCAGGGACGGATTTCTCCGCGGTACCACCCTGCTTTTTATGCTTTCCGAAAAATTTCTCCGGTCATACACATAAACTCTCCATTACACGTAACGTGTGCATACGTCGGTCTCTACACAAAAAAAATTTTCTTCCAGACCGCAGCTCCCGTGGGAAATTCATTTACTGTGGGAACGTACAGGATGTTTTCAGCCGGGGACATCCTCTCTCTGCCCGAAACACAATAAACTACTTAATCACGTTCATCGCTTTTTTCAAGATGCAATTCTATCACATTTCTTTCAATTGCGCAACAATCTTTTCAAAATGCATGCCATGGGATGCCTTAACCAAAATAGCATCTCCCTCTTTCAAAACAGAGGGTAAACCCTCTAACGCCTCCTCCAGAGTAGCAAAATAAACACACTCCCGGGATGAATTTTCCTGTTGAATACCCTGTATATACTCCTTTGCCAGCGTTCCGATACACACGATGACATCAAGACTCTTTCCCGCGGCATAAATACCAATTTCCCTGTGCATCTGTTCTTCTTCATCACCCAGCTCAAACATATCACCGATTATGGCAACCTTGCGCTCCTTTGCTTCCAGCAACACATCCAGTCCAGCGCGCATGGACATAGGATTTGCATTATAACAGTCATTCATAACGATAAATTTCTCTGTGGTAAATACATTACCATGCCCTTCTACCGGACTAAAATCTGCGATTCCCCGGGCAATCTCCTCCCCGCTCAGCCCCAGATCCAGTCCAATTGCCACTGCCGCCAATGCATTTGTCACCATGTGGCGTCCCGGCACCGGTACATATATCTCTATTTCTCCCTGAGCAGTGGACACGGTGAGGTTCGTTCCCTTTAGCCCATCCCCCTGTATACGTATCGGATGCACGGCATTTATGCTATCCGTACCGAAAAATACCGGTGGCTGTCCATGTACATCCGATACCGTAATCAGCTTGTCATCATCTCCATTCAGGTAAGCCTTACCGCCTTGGCGCAATCCCTCAAAAATCTCTGTTTTTGCCTTTAATACGCCATCTCTGTCTCCCAACTGCTCCAAGTGACACTGTCCGATATTGCTGATAACACACATATCCGGATTTGCAATGGCTGTCAACCGGCTCATCTCTCCAAAATCACTGATTCCCATTTCCACAATGGCAATTTCATGTTTCTCGTTCAAACGAAATAAAGTAAGGGGCACTCCCAGCTCATTATTATAATTTCCGTCAGTTTTCAATGTATTATAGCGGGTTGATAAAACAGACGCTAACATCTCCTTGGTAGTTGTCTTTCCCACGCTGCCGGTAACACCAATCACCTTTCCCTGAAATAACTGTCTGTAATAGATTGCCAGCTTTTGCAGTGCCTCCAAATAATTATCTACCTGTATGTATGGTTTTGCGGCATCTGTAGGCGGCTCCTCCGACATACAGCAAAGCGCACCTGCCTCATAGGCTGCCGGCACAAATTGATTGCCATCTACTCTGGCACCCTTGATTGCCACGAACATATTACCATTGGCAATCTCCCGGTTATCCCTCACAATTCCGGTAATTTCCTTATTCCCGGGCTCCTCATTCCCATAATACACACCACCGCATATTTCTGCCATTTTCACCGGTGTCATTGTTTTCATCACATCCTGCATTTCCCCGTTCTCCATATCTATCCTTTAATCATTTTTTTCTAACGCCAGAGAAATAATCTCCTCACATAACGCTCCATAATCCATGCCATCTGCCGCCGCCTCCTGGGGCAACAGGCTGGTCGGTGTCATTCCCGGCAACGTATTTGCCTCCAGACAATACAACTCTCCCTTTTCATCCATAAGAAAATCAATCCTGCCATAGGTCTCTAATTTCAGAGCATCAAATACTTTTACTGCATAATCCCTCATTTGCGAACTCTTATCTTCCGATAATTCTGCCGGACATACATCCTGTGCCATTCCCGGCTGGTATTTTGTCTCATAGTCATAGAAACCCGTCTTGGGAATAATTTCTATGACCGGAAGACTCTCTCCACCCAGCACGCCTACAGAAAACTCCCTGCCCTTGATGCACTCCTCCACAACGACTTCATCCTCGTATCGGAAGGCTGCCTCCAATGCCGTATGATATTCAGACTCATTATCCACTATACTGACTCCCACACTGGAGCCTCCACAGCAAGGTTTTACCACCAGTGGATAACGCATTGTCTCCGGCACTGTGTATGCCTCATTTTTTGTCACTGTATAACCTTTCGGTGTCGGTATCCCTTCCACCATAAAAATTTTCTTGGAAAGACCTTTATCCATGGCGACTGCACTTCCCAGATAACCGGATCCGGTGTAGTGGATACCTAGCAAATCAAAAGCTGCCTGTACCTTTCCATTCTCTCCCTCTGCACCGTGCAATGCCATATATACAATATCTGCCATGCGACACAGGGCAATCACTCCCGGACCGAAAAAACCATCCGCAGCCTCACCACGCATTTTCTTTAACTCTTTTAAATCCGGATCTTCTTTTTTGATTTCTCCTATACTATCCCGGAATGCATCGTTTCTGACGAAGAAATTTTCGGAAATTTCTCCTTTATAACCCAAAAAAACATCTAACATTGCAGCCTGATGTCCACGCTGTCTCAACGCCTCACATACCTGTGTACCGGTACTAATGGAAACATCTCTCTCTGTGCTAAGTCCTCCGGCTAAAACGATGATATTCATAAATGTGTCCTCCATAAGCAACTAAAGTTTAAGTCATCATAGCATAGTATGATTTGGGTGTCAAAACCGTGTAGACGTATCAAAAAAATATGCCATCAGAGAAATTCTAATGACATACTTTTATTATTTATTTTATTATTTATTTTGTCGGGCGTGCAATCAGCACAATGCTGTCACCGGTTGCATATCCATAATGAACTACCTTATTGTATCGACTGCTTGCAGAGACATCCATAGCTTCTCCCACATACATTTCCACATGGGTAATGTTTTTATATCTTCCGTTCCTCCATCCGGAAAAGAATATCAAATCGCCGGGAAGCATTTTCTTATATGAAACACTCTTTTTTGCAACTACTTTATGATGCTGTACACACCACTTTCCAATATTTGCCGCAACCGGAGACCATCCTTTCTTGGAACCAAAATATACACCATATTTCCGATATACTCTGGAAACCAGAGAGCTGCAATCATATTTTCCTTTTGACATTCTCTGCGCCTGACTATATCTGGTTTTTGTCTTGGAAATGGCAATGGCTTTTTTTGACGCCTTATATCCCTTTTTACTTGCCACTTCCGTCCATATCTTTAAAGTACGTCCGTCTGCCTTTACTGTAATTGTCCCATGACCTACTTTTTTTCCTTTCAGCTTTCCTGTTTTAGAAATGGTAACAACTGACTTCTTGCTGCTGCTATAGGAAACCTTACTTCCGGTGACAAGACCGGATATTTTTAATGTTTTACTCATCCCCTTATAGAGAACAATGCTAAATTTCTTGTATTGCGGGTCGCTGACTTTTACAGTAACCGTAAACTCACGTCCGTCAACAGTCATATATAGCTTGGCAGAACCTTTATATTCCGCATAAATTTTACCAATCCCTATAAAGTAAGCAGCTCCTGTCTGTGACTTATCCCAATCTACAATACTGCCCTCAATGGTTCCCGTTATGGTAATCGACTTCTTACATCCCGATGCCAAAATCACTTTATTGGTACTTATTTTCGGATCTGTGACAAACACCGGTACGGTAATCGAAATGGTCTCTCCATTATAAGCCGTAATTTCCAGAGTAAGAACCGTCTCACCTACAGCCAGTGCCTTTAGACCTTCATTTGTCCATTTTGCTATTTTTTCATCCTTTATCGACCATTCCGCATGCTCTTTTCCGCCGCTAATCGACTGAAAATCAACAATGTTGATATCATAGCCTTTACTGTCTTTTGCCCGTACAATACGTTCACTACCAAGAGAAGGCTTTTTTATTGTAATTTCTGCCAAAGTAAATTCTTCCCCAAAAGAATTCTCAGCCACCACTGTTGCCGGTGAAAAACCAATTACCTGCAATGTTCCGTCCTGGAAAAAACGAATGCTTTCCGAATCACTGGACACAACATACTGCAAGTCAGAAATATAATCCTCAATAGGAATGAACAGTGTTTGCCCATATGACAACTCCAACTTCTCTGCCGGAATGATGATTATTGTAATAGTTTCTATAATATCATGTTTCTCGTCTGTATTTCCGTCTTCTTCTGGAGCCTGTGTAGCTTCCGGGTCTTGTACCTCCTCCGGAGCCTGTGTAACTTCTGGCTCTTGCGTAGTCTCTGGTTCTTGTGTAGCTTCTGGAACATAAATCACATCCACAAGGACAGTTCCTTCTTCCTTTGCATGCAAAATACTTTTATCAGAAAGTGCTGCTTTATCCTCTTTCTCATCCTGTAATTTGTATTCTACCAAATCCCGATACTCTTCCTCTACGCAGAGCGACAGATCAAATTTATCTCCTTTATATACATTTTGTTTCTCTGTTTTGAGAAGTTTGTCCTGCGCTGTTACATCCCGGTAAAATCCAAAAAGAATTCCGGTAAAAAGAACCGCCAGCAATATTGCATATCCTTGTTTTTTTCTTTGTGTTTTCTTTTCGTATTTCACTTTCTTCATCCTTTCCTATTAAGTTGATTCATTTTCCATACCTCAACCTTATTTACGTTCCTCTTCAAATCCCTCGTACATCATATCAATATATTCCCATATCTCCTCTCTGCCGCTTTTATCCAATGCAGAAAAAGGGATGACAGGAGTTCCTTCTACAACCTGAAGCGCATCCTTGATCTGCTGCAATTGTTTCTTACGTTGGGAGCGCTTTATCTTGTCTGATTTTGTAGCAATCACCACCGGATTAAACCCATAATTGACACACCATTCATACATCTGGATGTCATTTTGGTTTGGCTTGTGTCTGATATCTACCAACAAAAAAATCAGTCGGAGGACTTTTGAGCGTTCCAGATACCGGTCAATCATTTTCCCCCATTTTTTCACAGTTTCCTGTGATACTTTCGCATATCCATACCCCGGCAGATCCACAAAATATAGCTGCTCATTGATATTATAAAAATTAATGGTTTGTGTCTTACCGGGTTGTCCGGAAGTCCGTGCATAAGACTTTCGGTTCATCAGTGCGTTGATAAGAGAAGATTTTCCTACATTGGAACGACCTGCAAAGGCAATCTCCACCTTATCGTTATCCGGTAATGTGCTGGTGATTCCGCACACTGTTTCCAAATTTACACTCGTTACTTTCATTTCCATCTCCACGTTGGCGTTTTCGGCTGAAGCCTCACACAAAAACTTCCTTCCAAATTTCCTGAACCTGTGTCACTGTAGTTACTGTAAGCCCTTCCAGAATCTCTTCATCCATCTCCTCCAGATCTTTTCTATTTTCATCCGGAATGAATACTTGACGGATTCCTGCCACTTTTGCGGCTAACAGTTTTTCTTTTAGTCCGCCTATGGGAAGCACCCGTCCCCTTAGACTCAATTCCCCTGTCATCGCCACATCTGAGCGTGTTTTCTTTTTCGTAACTGCAGAGTACAATGCCGTAGCCAGGGTAACGCCTGCTGAAGGACCGTCTTTGGGCACGGCACCCTCCGGCACATGAATATGGATGTCATGCTCAGAGAAAAATTTTTCCTCCAGGCAATCCATTGTCTGACTTTTTACATAGGTTAGGGCAATTTTTGCAGATTCCTGCATAACTTCTCCTAACTTTCCCGTAAGCTCCAGTGCGCCAGCCCCCTTAGAAATAGTCACTTCAATCTCCAAGGTATCTCCACCGGCACTTGTCCAGGCAAGACCTCTGACAATACCAACCTGTGGTTTTTTGTTTGCCATCTGTACACGGTGCAATTCCTTCCCTAAATAGGATTTTATATTGCGCTCGGAAATACGCACCCTCTCTGCTCTGCCTCCCGCAATTTCAAAAGCCGCCTTTCGACAAAGCGTCGCCAGCTTCTTTTCCAGACCGCGCACACCTGCTTCCCGCGTATATCGGACAATCGTTGTGCGAATCGCCCTGTCTGTTATAGTAATTTGATTTTTTGTCAAACCATTGGCACTTTTTTGTTTTTCCCATAAATGTTCCTTGGCTATGTGGAACTTCTCGTTTTCCGTATAGCCGGAAAGTTCAATGATTTCCATTCGATCTTTCAAAGGAGTGGGAATTGTTTCCAGTGTATTTGCCGTACACAAAAACATTACCTTAGACAAATCCACGGGAAGATCCATATAATGATCGGAAAAATGCTTATTCTGCTCCGGATCCAGCACCTCCAACAATGCCGATGAGGGATCCCCCTTATAATCACTTCCCAGCTTATCCACTTCATCTAACAGCATTACGGGATTGTTCACCCCTCCGTTTATCATGCCCGCCACAATACGTCCCGGCATAGCGCCGACATAAGTCCGTCTGTGCCCCCGGATTTCCGCTTCGTCACGCACACCCCCGAGGCAGATGCGCACATACTTCCTGTTCTGTGCTCTGGCAACGGATTTTGCAATGGAGGTCTTTCCTGTTCCCGGTGGTCCCACCAGACAGATGATGGGACTGGCAGCATCCGGCTTTAAAGCTTTCACGGAAAGACATTCCAATATCCGTTCCTTTACCTTGACCAGTCCATAGTGGTCGGCATCCAAAATCTCCTCTGCAACCGTGACATCCAATCTCTCCTTCGATGCTTTTTTCCACGGAAATTTGAGCAGGGTCGTTATATATTCCCGAATCACCGCACTTTCTGAAGATGTTGAACTGATCTTGCGAAACCTTGCCAGCTCTCCGGCAATTTTTTTCTTTACTTTTTTGGGTGCCTTTAATTTTTCCAGCTGTTTCCGGAACCGATCTGCCTCCGATACAGCATCCTCCTCACCCAATTCTTTATGAATCGCCTTAATCTGCTCCCGCAGATAATATTCCTTTTGATTCTCATCTACTTGCTCTTTAACACGACGGGCAAGTTCCTCCTGCAACTGTAAAATGGCAATCTCCCGACGAAGAAGAATATTTAGCGCCTCATAGCGGTTAAATATATTTTCCTCCTCTAATATTTGTTGTTTTAATTGATAGTGTACCGGTATATCCGCACAAATCTGGTCAATTAAAATCACAAAATCGGTTTGTGCCATTGCTTCTTCTAATAAGCGTTCTGAAATTTTTCCCAGCAAATCAGCATACATTCGGAATAACTCTTTTAATTCCCGCACCATGGCAATTACTTCCAGTGTATAGGATGCATCTCCACTCTCCTCCCGCTCTGAAAGGTCCGCATAAAAACTTTCTTCTTCCTCCCAGAATGTTGTAAGCTCCATGCGCTTTTTTCCCACAATAACAGCTCTTGCCATTTTATCCGGGGTATTGATTATCTGGCGTACTTCCACCAGTGTTCCGACAGTATACAAATCTTTTTGCTCCGGCAGACCTGTCTCTACCTTTCTCTGGGTCACCGCAAAGAGCATTTTATCTCCGTGCATTGCCCTGTTGATGGCATTAATCGTCTGTTTTCTGCCAATCTCCAAATATACGGTACTTTCCGGAAATACCACCACATCCCGCAAAGCAATCACGGGAATTTTTTTCATGCTCATTGATTCTCACCTCTAATACCCAACAGGAAAGAGGAGGTGTTTCTAACGCCCCCTCTTTCCACTATACTCTTTTTACGCACTCTCTCCGTCTCTTTTGCTGCCGGCAATATGCTTCACCTCATTCTGACCGGTGATCAGTCTTGGTTCCTCTTCACCCAAAACCGCTTTTTCCGTGATAATACATTCTTGAATCGTATCATCGGACGGTACTTCATACATAACATTCTGCATGACGTTTTCCATAATGGCACGTAACCCTCTGGCACCGGTTTTACGGTCCGAAGATTTCTTTGCCACCGCTGCAATGGCATCCTTATCAAAGGAAAGTTTTACGCCATCTAACTCAAACAGCTTCTGATACTGTTTTGTTATGGCATTCTTTGGCTCTATCAGAATCTTTCGCAGTGCTTCCTCATCCAACAGATCCAATGCCACCGTCACCGGCAAACGTCCTACTATCTCAGGAATCAGGCCGAATTTCACAAAGTCCTCCGGCAATACCTGACGGAATAAATCGCCGATGGACTCATCCTTTTTATCTGATATTTCCGCATTAAAACCAATGGATTTCTGTCCGGTACGGCTCTCAATAATTTTCTCTAAACCATCAAAGGCTCCTCCGCAGATAAACAGGATATTCGTAGTATCTAGTTGATAAAAATCCTGTTGAGGATGTTTTCTCCCCCCCTGTGGCGGAACACTGGCAACCGTTCCCTCTAAAATCTTTAAAAGTGCCTGCTGAACTCCTTCACCGGATACATCTCTGGTAATGGATACATTTTCCCCTTTGCGGGTAATTTTATCAATCTCATCGATATAGATGATTCCATGCTCTGCACGCTGCATATCATAATCTGCCGCCTGAATGATCTTCAGCAAAATATTCTCTACATCCTCACCCACATAACCTGCTTCTGTCAACGTAGTGGCATCTGCAATAGCAAATGGTACATTTAAAATCTTTGCCAGAGTCTGAGCGAGAAATGTCTTGCCGGAACCGGTTGGTCCCACCATGATAATATTACTTTTCTGCAATTCCACATCTATATTTTTCTGAGACAGTACTCTCTTGTAATGGTTGTACACAGCCACGGCAAGTGCCTTTTTGGCATCGTCCTGACCAACCACATAGTCATCCAAAAATTCTTTTATTTCTTTGGGCTTTAGTAAATTGATATCGAAATCATTATCATTTTGGGAATCAATTCCCTGTGCCATTTCATCTTCCATAATCTCTGTACAGAGTTCCACACACTGGTCACAGATATACACTCCCGGTCCTGCAATCAAACGGTTTACCTGGTCCTGCGTCTTCCCGCAGAAAGAACACTTTAATATCTCATCTTTTTTTCCGGACATGGCTACCTCCACAAAATTTATTCACCCTATGTTTACTACCTTTTGTAAACTATTTACGATTTGTAACAATCTCATCAATCAAACCGTACTCTTTCGCTTCCTGCGCACTCATATAGTTATCACGCTCTGTATCTTCCTGAATCACTTCCAGAGGTTTTCCTGTATTTTCAGCCAAAATTTCATTCAAACGGCTTCTCGTCTTCAGAATATGTTCTGCCACAATACGGATTTCTGTTTCCTGTCCTCTGGCACCGCCGGAAGGCTGATGAATCATAATTTCGGCATTGGGCAGTGCCAATCTCTTTCCCTTAGTACCACCGGCGAGAAGAAATGCTCCCATACTTGCTGCCATACCCATACAGATTGTAGACACATCACACTTCACATAATTCATAGTATCATATATTGCAAATCCCGCACTGACAGAACCACCCGGACTATTAATATAGAGACTGATATCCTTACCAGGGTCCTGAGACTCCAGAAATAAAAGCTGGGATACTACAAGACTTGCAATATCATCATTTACTTCATTGGATAAAATAATGATACGATCCTGTAACAGTCTGGAATAAATGTCATAAGAACGCTCACCGCTACTTGTTTTTTCAATGACATAAGGAATACTATAACTCATTTTAACCTCCATTCCGCCGCCCTCAATACGGCACACTGGTAATATACAATCGAATTTTCTCTAAACACAATATTTTTCTATAGAGGAAAAACGCCAACCTGTCAGGCAGTATCACTACTGCCCGTTACGGAAGGCGTCCACTTTTTGAATTATTTCTCTACTGCGGACTCGACAACAAACTCCACTGCCTTTTGCACTGCCAAATCCATACCAATCTGTTTCTTTTCGTCGTCGCCGATTAAGTCTTTTAACTTGTCAACTTCCATCTGGTACATAGCTGCCATATTCTCCATCTCTTTGTCAATTTCCTCTTCGGATGCCTGAATATTCTCAGCTGCTGCCACTGCCTCTAATACCAGACGACTCTGAATACGTTTCAACGCCTGTGGCTCCAACTCCTCCATCATTTTCTGCGGAGTCAGTCCGGAAAACTGCATATACTGCTCCAGAGACAGACCCTGTGCCTGAATACGCTGTGCAAATTCCTGCGTCATCTGACGTGTCTGTGAATCAATCATCTGCTTCGGAATATCCATCGTTGCATCGTCGATGATCTTTCCGATGATTTCATCCTCCTGCTCGCGTTTGATATCCTGTTCCTTGCTTTCTAACAGTTTTTTCTCTACGTCAGCCTTATACTCCTCTAACGTATCAAAGTCGGAAACATCCTGTGCAAACTCATCATCCAGCTCCGGAAGTTCTTTCTTGCGGATTTCCTTAATCTTTACCTTAAACAATGCCGGCTTGCCCTGCAGGGACGCTTCATGATACTGTTCCGGGAATGTCACATTGACATCCACATCGTCACCGATATTCTTTCCCACCAACTGATCTTCAAAGTTATCGATGAATGAATGGGAACCCAGCTCTAACGTGTAATTCTCAGCATAACCACCCTCGAACTGCTCACCATCTACATAACCGTCAAAGTCAATGACAACGGTATCTCCGTCTTCTGTTGCACGGTCATCTATGGTAATCATACGGGAGTTAGACTCTCTTGCCCTGTCAATCTCTGCATTGATTTCATCCTCTGTTACTTCAACCGTTTTCTTTTCTACCTCAATGCCCTTATAAGCTCCCAGAGTCACTTCCGGCTTAATTGCCACGGTCGCAGTGAAAATAAACTCTTTCCCTTTTTCCATCTGCTCTACGTCAATCTCAGGTTGCGCTACGATTTCCAAACCACTCTCTTTGGCAGCATCCTCATATGCCTCCGGAATAACTTCATTGGCAGCATCCTCATAGAAAACTGCGGAGCCGTACATTTTCTCAATCATTGCCCGTGGTGCTTTTCCTTTACGGAAACCCGGCAGGGCAATCTTTCCTTTATTCTTTTGATAAGCTGTATCAATAGCAGCCGTAAACTTATCCGCTTCCACTGTTATTGTAAGCTTTGCCATGCTTTTTTCTAATTTTTCTACCTGTACACTCATTTTACTCTAGTTTCCTCCTTATAAAAATCTCACATTTGTATACTATAGCACGAACTTTTACCGAAAATCAAGGGTTTTACAAAAATTTATCACTCTACGACATGCCCTTTTTTGTTCAGCACCTCAATCAACCTGTCAACATACTGCTCACAAAGCTCTTCCGTCTCTGCTTCCACCATGACGCGAATCACCGGTTCTGTGCCACTTTCACGAAGTAAAATACGACCTTCCTGTCCCAACTCATCTTCTACTTTTTTCAACTCAGATACAACATCTTCGTCCTGCCTTGCCGCAGGCTTATCCTCCACACGGACATTTTTTAACACCTGTGGATAGATTTTCAATCCCTTGCGCAACTCGGAAAGCTTCTCTTTCTTTTCCAACATGACTTCCATCAGCATCAATGCCGTGAGGACTCCATCCCCTGTTACAGCATACTTGCTGAAGATAATATGTCCGGACTGCTCTCCACCTAAAGAATGTCCAAACTCCATCATATTTGCATTGACAAACTTATCTCCCACTGCTGTCTTCTCATAAGAAATCCCCACTTTATCAAATGCTTTATATAATCCCATGTTGGACATGATGGTGGTGACAACCGTATTGTTATTCAGTTCTCCTTTTTCCTTCAGATAACAGCCGCAAAGATACAAAATAGCATCACCGTCTATCACATTCCCCTGATCATCCACGGCGAGACAGCGGTCTGCGTCACCGTCAAATGCAAAGCCAACATCCAAATTATTTGCTTTCACATACTCCTGCAGATTCTCAATATGGGTAGAGCCGCAGTTTTCATTAATATTTGTTCCGTCCGGATTCATACCGATTGCATATGTCTTGGCACCCAATGCATCAAAAACTCCTTTTGCCACGGAATAGGAGGAGCCGTTTGCACAGTCCAGTCCCACACGCACATTTTTGAAAGAACGGGTTGCTAACGACATAAGGTAGCCTATATAGCGGTGTCTGCCAATGGCATAATCCACCGTGCAGCCGATATTTTCTCTCGTGGCAAATGGCAAATTATCTTTTTCATTATCTATGTATGTTTCTATTTTTTCCTCTACTTCCGCTTCCATTTTATGACCGTTACCGTTAATCACCTTTAATCCGTTATCATAGTAAGGGTTGTGACTGGCAGAAATCATAATCCCACAGTCAAACTGTTCTGTTCTCACCACATAAGACACGCTGGGAGTGGGTGTCACATGAAGCAAATATACATCTGCGCCGCTGGCAGTCAAACCTGAACAAAGCGCATCCTCAAACATATAACTGGAACGTCTGGTATCTTTACCAATCACCACTTTCGCTTTGTGTTCCTGTCCGTAATACCATCCCAAAAAACGCCCTACTTTATATGCGTGAACTACATTCAAATCAACATTCGCCTCACCGCGAAATCCATCTGTTCCAAAATATTTCACACTGCTCCTCCATTCTCCAACATCGGGATAAACCTTTTTCTTCTCTATCTACTATATACACAACGTTATGATTTTAGCATATGTAGTATGCGAAATCAATCATTGATTTGCTCATTCAAGCAACCATACCATAATGAATATGGAAAAATGTAATAAATGCCATTTTTATTATGGCGATTCTTTTCTATAAAACTGCTATGATGTTATAAGTGGTATTTTTTGCAAGTAAGGAGTACATATGAAAAACTATACAGAAAGATTTGATATTTACAGCGAAACAAATTGTATGTTCAGATGGGATAAAAATTCGTTTGGACTTCGTTTGGCAACGCTACGGGAAGAATACGGCTCCAGTGCCCGAAAAATGAGTCTGGATTTAGGACAGAATAAAAATTATATTAACTCTATAGAAAGCGGAAAAAATTTTCCCACCATGGAGGGCTTTCTCAATATATGTGATTATCTTCACATGGAGCCCCATCATTTTTTTCATCACGGACAGGGACAGAATCATTATTTTTCTTATTTTGAAGATATCTTAAACGGCTTAAACGATACACAAATCAATCTGCTATATCAGCTTGCAGTCAATCTTGCATCAACAAGCGACAGCAAAAAACTGCTGTAATCTCGTATATTTCACATTTTTTTTGAGAATCTTTCTTTTGTTATGGTTTTTTTGCCGAAAATGACTTAAAATATATAAAGAAAATGAGAATAAGATTTTACTCCGGCTACACTGCAGGACCGAATCCTTATTCTAATGGAAAATCGGGAGGTACAAGATGTCTGTTACTGTTTTTGCATCCATTGACATCGGCAGTCACGAAACTGTCCTGCGAATATATGAGGTATCCAAAAAGCATGGTATCCACGAACTGGAATATCTGCATCATACTGCACGTTTGGGTTATGAAACATTTTCCACGAGACATATCAGTTATCATACGATTGATAAATTGTGTAATATACTCAATGGATTTTCGGAAAAAATGAAAGAATACCAAATCAAAGATTACATGATCATTGCAACAAGTGCCCTGCGTGAAGCAGACAACAATGTAATCGTTCTCGATCAGGTAAAACAACGCACGGGATTTCAGATAAAAATTCTCAGTAACTCAGAGCAGCGTTATCTGTGTTACAAAGCAATCGCCCTGCAGCCCAATGCATTTCATAAATTAATCCAGAAAGGCACTCTCCTGGTAGATGTGGGCGGCGGAAGTATCCAGTTGTCACTTTTTGACAAAAGCAAACTGATCACTACACATAATATCCGTCTGGGTTCCCTGCGCATACAGGAATTTTTGCAGAAAATACAGGATGAAACGACCAGTTATCAAAATCTTGTGTACGAATACATTTCCAACAGCCTTCATACGTTTACCAAACTATATTCTTCTGATTTTAAGATTAAAAATATAATTGCCGTGGGAAATCAGTTACACAGTTTTGTAAAGTATTTGAGCATTCATCATTTCGGTAACCTGCAGCCTGTAGATTCCAAAGGAAGTAAAAAGGATTCCATCAACCGGCAGGAATACGATGAATTTTATCAGTCCATTTCCACACAGAGTCCGGAAAAACTTGCACAGGAATTGGGATTGTCTCTGGATAAAGCCGAACTCCTGCTTCCCACTGCCATGATATACCACAATATTTTTGAGGAAACCCATGCAGAACAAATGTGGCTCTCAGGGATAACTATATGCGACGGTATGGCAGCTGATTTTGCAGAGCGCAAAGAACACATTATTCCGGCACATCATTTTTCGGAAGACATTGTATCTGTTGCGCGCAGACTGGCAACCCGTTTCCGCTGTGACGAAGACCATATCCGTCACGTGGAAATGGCAGCACTGAAGCTATATGATGCGCTGCGTAAACCAAACAATCTGACAAGACGAGACCGCCTTCTTTTACAAATTGCTGCTATACTGCACAATTGCGGCAGTTTCCTCAACTTAAACGAAATCGGAGAAAACTCATATAAAATAGTGACTTCTACGGAAATCATCGGATTATCTCATCAGGAGCGGATGATGGTGGCATCCATTATCCGTTATCCGAGTAGCTTTTTCCCGGAATATCCGGAAATTAAGAATGATTTCAATCAAGAAGAATATATTAAAATCGCCAAGCTAAATGCCATACTCTGTCTGGCAGATGCCATGGACCGAAGCCATCGGCAAAAGTTTTCTAAGCTGACGATTCGTAAACATAACCATGAATTAATCGTAACCGGTCATTCCCTTTACGATATCACACTGGAACAGGGAATGTTCCGGCAGCAATCCGAATTTTTCGAGGAGGCATTCGGTATTCGACCGGTACTCCACCAAAAGAAAAACTTTTCCTAGCATTATCTTCATACCAAACTGAAAGGAGAATATCATGAGTGAAAAATCACCCTATTCCAAACCGGAATACTTTTATAATCGAGAACTGAGCTGGCTGCAGTTTAACCGCCGTGTACTGGAAGAAGCCAAAGATCACAGTCTCCCGCTTTTGGACAGACTGAAATTCTTAAGCATCACATCCTCCAATCTGGATGAATTTTTTATGATTCGTGTTGCTGCATTAAAGGACATGGTACAGGTCAAATACACGAAAAAAGATATCGCCGGTATGACTCCGTCGGAGCAGATCCATGCCATTAACGAGAGCACACACCAATTTGTAAAAGATCAGTACGATACGTATAATAACTCCTTAATTCCCGCTTTAGAGACGGAGGGAATCCACATCCTCTCCCACTACGAAAACTTAAGCGAAAAGCAGGCGAAATACGTTGACCGTTATTTCAGCGATGAGGTGTATCCCGTACTTACACCCATGGCTGTAGATTCCTCAAGACCATTTCCGTTAATCCGAAATAAATCTTTAAATATCGGGGCGATTTTGGAAGCAAAAAAAGAAGCAGCTTCCAACGGACAATTCCGGGAGTTATATATCAGCCATAATTCCAAAAAGAAAAAACAGACCGTAGGTGAAATTGATTTTGCCACTGTACAGGTGCCCTCCGGACTCCCCCGCTTTGTTGAAATCCCTTCCGAAAAAGAAGGCGATAAAACATTTATATTATTGGAGCAGATTATAGAAAAAAATATCGGAAAATTATTTGTAAATTATGAAATCCAATCGGTATTTCCATACCGTGTCATGCGGAATGCCGACTTGACTATAGAAGAAGACGAGGCAGCAGATCTGCTCATTGAAATTGAGCGACAATTGAAAAAAAGGCAGTGGGGACAGGCAATCCGTCTGGAAGTGGAAGCAGACATTGATAAACGTCTGTTAAAAACCCTGCGTCAGGAATTGCAGATTAAAGAAGAAGATATCTTTAAGATTAACGGTCCGGTAGATTTAACCTTTTTAATGAAATTGTCCGGTTTAGAGGGCTTTGAACATCTGCGCACGCCGGAGTATACACCGCAGCCGGCAAAATGGCTGGACGGTGAGCAACATATATTCCGTCAGATCAGGGAGCATGATATCTTATTGCACCATCCCTATGAAACTTTTCAACCTGTTGTGGACTTTGTGCGACAGGCATCAAAAGACCCCAATGTTCTTGCTATCAAACAGACATTGTACCGCGTCAGCAGCCACTCTCCCATCATCGCTTCCCTGGCAGATGCTGCCGAAAACGGCAAACAGGTTACGGTACTTGTAGAGCTGAAGGCGCGTTTTGACGAAGAAAATAATATTCTTTGGGCACGAAAACTGGAGCAGGCGGGCTGTCACGTTATTTATGGTCTGGTGGGATTGAAAACCCACAGCAAGATTACCCTCGTTGTCCGCAAAGAAGAAGACGGCATCCGTCGTTATGTGCATCTGGGCACGGGAAATTACAATGACAGTACCGCTAAATTATATACGGATATGGGACTTCTCACCTGCCGCAAAGCCATTGGTGAAGATGCCACTGCCGTATTCAATATGCTTTCCGGATACTCTGAGCCTGCTTTCTGGAATAAGCTTGCCATCGCTCCCATACGACTGAGAGACCGGTTTACCCAGCTTATCAAACGGGAAACTGCATTTGCCAAGGACGGAAAAAAAGCATTTATACGGGCAAAAATGAATTCCCTTTGTGATTCCGGCATTATATGTGCCCTGTATGAGGCTGCCGCTGCCGGGGTTAAAATCCAATTAGTAGTTCGCGGCATCTGCTGTCTAAAAACCGGTCTGCCCGGCATCAGCGAAAACATTACTGTCTACTCCATCGTAGGCGACTTTTTAGAGCACAGCCGTATTTTCCATTTTCATAATAACGGTTTTGAGGAAGTGTATATGGGCAGTGCCGACTGGATGCCACGTAATCTTGACAAACGTGTAGAAATTCTCTTTCCCGTGGAAGACGATGTACTGAAAGAGGAGGTCATTCATATTCTGGATATTCAATTAGCAGATAACGTAAAGTCAAGAGTAATGCAGGAAGACGGCACATACCGCAAAGCTACGGGAGATCATCAAGAGAAACTGAACTGTCAGGAATACTTTCGTGAGGAAGCAAAAAAAGTGCGTACAAAGAAGAAAAAACATTCCTCCCTGTACAGCACTTTTGAACCTTTACATTCTGATTTTACAGATAATTCTGACGATTAATGAAATTATTGCGATGCCTATTAAAGCATTTCACATTTAGGACTGCTGAACAGCGTTGGTGCTTAAGTCTGGTTTTTTCAGACTTTATGCACCATTACGTTGTTCTCCAAGTGCAAACGTGTCCTAAAGTGAAAGCTTTGATAGGCATCGCAAATTGGCATTTACAGAAAATCCATAAGGGAAATCTGGTTCGTGTGGGGCAAATCCCCAAAAAGCCCCATACGTGCCATAGTTTCCACAATAGTTGCACTGACCTTGCAGCGGTTTTTGAAATCCTCATGAGACAAAAACGCTCCTTTGGCAGCCTCATCCTCAATCATTTCTGCCGCCTTGTCTCCCAAGCCGTCTATCGTGGCAAAGGACGGCAGCAGTTTACCGTCTACAATTTGAAAACGGTTGGCTTTGGACTGATAAATATCAATAGGGAGAAAACCAAAGCCCCGCGCATACATTTCCTGTACCAGTCTCATGTCTTCTAATGTACTCTTTTCCTTTTCTGATAACTCATTTTTCCGTTTATTATAATCTTTAATATGATACTCCAGGCGCTCCCTTCCCTGACACATTAACTCATAGTCGAAGGAGTTTGCACGGATACTGAAATATGCTGCATAGTAAGCAAGGGGTTCGTGAACCTTAAACCATGCAACACGAAGTCCCATCATAACATAAGCGGCTGCGTGAGCCTTGGGAAACATGTACTTAATTTTCTTGCAGGACTCAATATACCAATCCGGTACATTGCACTCCCTCATATCTTCCTCCATGTCCGGTGTCAATCCCTTTCCTTTACGGACACTCTCCATTATCTTAAAGGAACGCTCGTTTTCCACTCCCATGCTGATCAGATAAATCATGATATCATCACGGGTACAAATGGCAGTAGACAGTGTACAATCTCCGTTTTTAATATAATACTGGGCGTTATTCAGCCACACATCTGTACCGTGGGACAGTCCGGAAATACGTACTAAGTCGGAAAAATTTTTGGGCTTAGCGTCTAATAACATCCCCATAACAAAAGACGTACCAAATTCCGGCACTCCCAGACAGCCCAGTGTACAACCACCAATATCTTCAGGAGTAATACCTAATGCTTCTGTGGATGCAAACAGGGACAGAACCTCCGGATCGTCCATAGGAATGGCAGATGCATCCTTTCCTGTCAGATCCTCTAACATTCGTATCATCGTAGGGTCCAAATGTCCCAATATATCCAGTTTCAGCAGATTGGCATCTATTTTATGATAGTCAAAATGTGTCGTAATAATCTTTGTAGACATATCGTTTGCCGGATGCTGCACCGGAGTAAATGTATAAATCTCCTCTCCGATAGGAAGGACTACAATACCTCCGGGGTGCTGTCCCGTTGTCCGGCGCACACCCACGCATCCCTGGGAAATCCGCTCCATCTCCGCACTGCGCTTCGTGATTTCATGTTCTTCACAATATTTCTTCACATAGCCATATGCTGTTTTATCCGCCATGGTTCCCACGGTTCCCGCACGGAACGTCTGCCCTGCACCAAAAATAACCTCCGTGTAATCATGAGCATTACTCTGATATTCATTGGAAAAATTCAGGTCAATATCCGGCTCTTTATCTCCCTTAAATCCTAAAAATGTTTCAAAGGGAATATCATGTCCCTCTTTATTCATTACTGTCCCACATTCCGGACAGATTTTGTCCGGCAGATCACAGGCAGAAATTCCGGCATTGACCTTTATTTCCGGGTCATCAAAATCATAGTGATGACATTTCGTACAGTAATAATGTGCCGGCAGCGGATTAATTTCCGTAATACCCGACATGGTCGCGGCAAAGGAAGACCCCACAGAGCCACGGGAGCCTACCAGATACCCATCTTCGTTAGACTTCCACACCAGTTTTTGTGCGATAATATACATGACGGCATATCCGTTTCCGATAATAGATTTCAACTCTCTCTCTAATCGCTCCTCCACGATAGGAGGTAAATCTTTTCCATAAATTTCATGTGCTTTATTATAACATATATCCCTTAAATCCTGATCCGCATTTTCAATAAATGGCGGGCACTTTCTCGGACTGCAGGGATAAATCTTATCCACCATATCTGCAATGAGGTTGGTATTTGTAATGACAATCTCCTCTGCCTTTTTGGCACCCAGATATTGAAACTCCGCCAACATTTCCTCTGTAGTCCGGTAATACAAAGGCGCCTGCATATCCGCATCCGCAAATCCTTTTCCGGACATGATAATTCGACGGTATACCTCATCCTCCGGATTCATAAAATGTACATCACAGGTTGCCACAACCGGTTTATGATAAGCCTCTCCCAACGTAACAATACGGCGGTTCAACTCCATCAAGTCATTCTCATCCTGAATCTGCGGATACCTGTCCTCATCACGAATCATAAAAGCATTGTTACCGATTGGCTGGATTTCCAGATAATCATAAAAACGCACAAGGCGATCAATTTCGTCATCCGGCTTTTCTTCCACTAATGCCCGGTATAATTCTCCTGCCTCACAGGCAGAACCAATCAACAATCCCTCACGCCATTTCATAAATAAACTCTTTGGCAATTTCGGACGGCGATTAAAATATCGCAGATGAGACTCTGATACAAGACGGTACAGATTGACACGTCCTGTCTCATTCTTTGCCAGAATAACGGCATGATAAGAAGGCATTTTCCGAATCGTTTCCTCGTTTGGATGCCCAAATTCATTCAACAGTGTCAAATCACTAATCCCTTGCTCCTCAAGGCGTTTTATCATATGTACAAATATTTCTGCCGTTGCCTCCGCATCATCCACTGCACGATGGTGATGCTCCAGAGAAACTCCAAGCTGTTTTGCCACAGTATGCAATTTATAATTCTTTAATTCCGGCAAAAGTGCTCTGGCTACTGCAACTGTATCCACTACAGTATATTCACACGGCAGCCCCAGGTCATTCGCTTTCTGTCCGATAAATCCCATATCAAAATTTGCATTGTGGGCAACCATCACGGCATCCTGACAAAACTCCAGAAAATCCGGCAGCACAGAGCCAATCCCCGGTGCACCTGCCACCATGGAATCATCAATGGATGTCAGCTTTGTAATATGGTACGGAATCGGTCTTCCCGGATTGACAAAGGTACTAAACCTCTCTGTTATTTTTTGGTTCTCCACTTTTACGGCACCGATTTCAATAATCTCATTGCTTTTTGCACCGATTCCGGTTGTCTCAATATCAAAGACAACAAATGTGGTATCCAGAGTCTGTCCTCTGTCATTTTGCACTGTGTCTATCAAATCGTCCACCAGATAAGCTTCCACACCGTACAGCACCTTAAAATCATCCTCTTTACTTACCTCATGGTCAGCATCCGGAAAAGCCTGTACAACACCATGATCTGTAATCGCTACCGCAGGATGTCCCCATTCCTTTGCCTGTTTTACAAAATCACGAACAGGAACCACGGAATCCATCTCACTCATCTGCGTATGGGCATGAAGTTCTACACGCTTTTTCCCTTCATACAGGTCCATGCGTTTCTCTCTGATGTCTGAGGTAGACTTTATTCCACGTACAGAATTAATAGCAATCTCAGAACTATACGTATCATACGAAGATACTCCTTTTAAGCGAATAAATTTTCCTTTTTTCAGTTCTCCGACAAAACCCTCCAGAGCTTCCGGCTGCACAAAAATTTTCGCCTGAATGGTATCCGTAAAATCCGTTACATTAAATTTAAACAGTACTTTTCCGCTTTTCAGTTCCATCTCCTCGGTATAAGTAATCATCCCCTCAATCACGACTTCACCGGAGTCTTCTCCGATATCCGCAATTTTAATAATTTCACCCTCACAGTTTCGTCCATAAAAACAATCTTCATCTATCGATTTTAGAAAAGAATTTTTCTTGCCATATGTTCCTTCGTAACGTTTCCATGTCTGCGTTTTTTTAGAAGCTTTTTTATCCGAAGATGTCTGTACACTTTTACGGACAGAATTTTCCGTCTGCTCCTGCACTGTTTTTACAATGCTATCCCCCTTTTCTTCCTGTCCGTTTTTATGTACACTTTTACTTTCCGCACTCTGTGCGGGAACAAAATCATTTCCTCCTATAGGCAATTCCATCTCTATCACCGGTTCGCGATAGGTTATTTCAACGTCAATTTTCATCCCCGCCTTCTTTTCAAAAATTTCCTGTACCTTATTTTTCACCTTCGTCTCTCTGGTACGGAATAAATCGTCATCATCGCAACACAAACAGAATGTCGCTCCCTCTATATGACACTCCCCACTGTAAAGCATGTTAAATTCCAGCACATTATCCTCTTTCAACTGCAAAAGAATACTATCTCTGTATTCCTCCCACAAATTTTCCGGTGTGTACTGCTCCGAAAGCCGAAATCTCTCCTGCACGCTTACGGAAAATCCCGTCTGCTCAAACTTCTGATTTAATTTATATTCCAACAACGTAATTTCCCGATAAGGAATCACATAGTCGCTGACAAGACGAACGGATACCCGTTTTAAGTCCTGCATAACAAGTACCCGTTCCACATATGTATCTTTAAACAGTTCCATTTGCCTGTTTGTCAAATGCAGCTCTGCAAAGGTTTCCAGTAATAACTTTTCCATTTAATCACATCCCTAATCTATTTCTGCATGGATACTAACTCCTGTTCCAATGCCTGCAACAACTGTTCTTCCGGTATTTTGCGGATTACTTCTCCTTTTTTTATCAAGAGACCTTCTCCTTTACCTCCGGCAATCCCGATATCTGCTTCTCGCGCCTCACCGGGACCATTGACCACACATCCCATAACAGCCACCTTAATATCCAGGTCCATATCTTTCACCATTTCTTCTACTTTTGTGGCGAGCCCAATCAAATCAATCTGTGTTCTGCCGCAGGTCGGACAGGAAACCACTGTAACACCACCCTTATATAATCCCAAAGTTCGAAGAATCAATTTTGCGGAGCGGATTTCCTCTACCGGGTCTCCTGTTAGAGATACTCTTATGGTATCGCCAATTCCCTGATACAGTATATTTCCTAAGCCAATCGCAGACTTTATACTGCCGGATAACACTGTACCGGATTCTGTAATTCCAACATGCAACGGATAGTTTGTCCGCTCGCTGATCAGCTCATGGGCACGGATGCTCATTAATACATCAGATGATTTTATACTGATTACCAGATTATCGTAACCCATATCTTCAATCAAGGCCACTTTCTGCAGCGCACTTTTCACCAATCCCTCCGCCGTAACATGACCATATTCCTCTATGATTTCTTTTTCCAAAGAGCCACTGTTTACACCTACCCGGATGGGAATATTGCGCTCTTTTGCCACATCCACTACAGCACGCACTTTATCGGATTCTCCAATATTTCCCGGGTTAATTCGTATTTTATCTGCACCGTTCTCCATGGCAGCAATTGCCAGGCGGTAATCAAAGTGAATATCCGCAACCAAGGGAATATGAATCCGGGATTTTATCCCTGCCAAACTCTCTGCTGCCTCCATCGTCGGAACAGCGCATCGAATAATATCACATCCCGCTTCCTCCAAAGCAAGTATTTGTGATACGGTAGCCTCCACGTCCTCTGTCTTCGTGTTAGTCATGGACTGTATCGCAATGGGATTTCCACCACCGATTTTTTTATCTCCGATTTGTATTACTTTTGTCTTCTCCCGCATCGCAACCTCCCCTTTGCACATAAAAATACATTTGCAGCAATGCTATCTATCAACGTATAAGCTTGAGAATGTCATTGTATAATACAAACACCATAAACAGCATCAAAACCACAAAACCTCCAAAATGTACATAACCTTCCTTTTCTCTGTCTACCGGCTTACCTCGTACTGCCTCTATTAAAATAAATACCAGTCTTCCACCATCCAAAGCAGGAAGGGGTAAGAGGTTCATCACACCTAAGTTCGCACTGAGCAACACCGCCATATAGAGAATATTCATCATCATAACCTCAAAACCTATACTGGATGCTTCATCAATGACAGAACCAACCTGGTCAACGATTCCTACCGGACCAGACACATCGTCCATGGAAAGTTTTCCGGTCACCAGTCTTCCCAGACTTGCCACAGTCGTTTCAATCCAATACTTCACCTCAATAAAACTGTACTTTATGACATTCAGACCATTTCCCGCAGGCACAGTGCTCTCGGCATACAATCCCAAAGTTTTTGTTTTATGAGGTTCCGGCGTCACCACATAGGTCTTTTCCAATCCGTTACGATTTATCTCAAAAGTGACAGCTTCCCCTGTCGTATTTTCTTGCGCCATCACCTTTCCCAATTGTTCTCCGTTTGTAACAGCATTTCCATTTACACTAATTATCCTGTCACCGGCTTTAATACCGGCTTTTTCAAACGGACTGTCACCGGTAATTTCAGCAATCTTTGTATCACTGGTACTTTGCGCATTATAAGAAAAACCAAACATATAGGATTCGTAATTGGGATCCAGTGTGACCGTCTGTACCTCTCCATTTCTCTCCAACTCAATCTCAACGTCTTCGCCGGTCAGCGGATGCAGTATCAAATAAGTGCTGATTTCTCTTCCAATACTGATTTTCTTACCGTTTACCTTACGAATAGTATCACCCAACCGGATTCCGGCTTCCTTTGCCGGCTGGTTATCGTATAAATATGTTACCTCGGGAGTGTCAATCCCGTTATTTGCCAGTATGATTACAGAAAATACAAATGCCAAAATAAAGTTGAAAAACGGGCCGGCAAAAATAACTGAAAATCGCGCCCAGACACCCTTATTATTAAATGCATTTTCCGCCTCGTTATCCTCATCTTCCCCAATCATCGCACAGGAGCCGCCTATGGGAAACAGTTTCCATGAATATTTCGTAACCTCCTGCCAATCCTCACTATCAAATTTTTTTTGAGAACAAAAAAACGTACAAACCGGTCCTTTTGCTGTCTTGGCAAAGGTAATGATTCTGGGTCCCATTCCCACGGAAAACTCCGGAACACCAATCCCGTTTTTCTTTGCAAGCAGAAAATGTCCCAATTCATGGATTACAACGATAACGGTAAATATTAATATAGCTGCAATAATATTCATAATACTCTCTCCATTCTGCCGTCTCACTACGACGACACATTTCAACTTTCATGCATACCGGATACACCGGCGCAAATAAAATGTAAAAATCTAATTTTTCACTAGTGTAATCTGTTTATATACATCCTGCTCTATCTCCAAAATATCTTCCAGAGACGGATTTTCTATATTGTTATGCTCTCCCATACACCATTCTATAGTTTGGGTAATCTCCAAATAGGAAATTTTTCTTTCCAAAAACAATGCGACCGCCTTTTCATTGGCAGCATTAAATACCGTCGGCATACTTCCTCCAATACGCCCCGCATCATAGGCTAAAGTCAATCCTCGAAAAGTCTCCGCATCCGGTTTCTCAAAGGTGATTTCTTTCATTTTCCAAAAATCTAATCGTTCCCCTACCAGATGTCTCCTCTCCGGATAACACAATGCATACTGAATCGGCAGTTTCATATCCGGTGTTCCAAGTTGTGCCATCACAGCACCATCCTGAAATTCCACCATGGAATGAATGACACTTTGGGGCTGTAATACAACCTGTATTTGATCAAAATCCACATCAAACAACCAGCGCGCCTCAATTACTTCCAATCCCTTGTTTACCATAGTAGAAGAATCAATGGTTATTTTTTGACCCATGCTCCAGTTGGGATGCCTCAAAGCATCTTCCACCTGAACATGGAGTAATTCCTCGCGGGATTTTCCCCGGAAAGGTCCTCCCGATGCCGTCAGCAATATTTTGTTCAGACCACCATGGGGCTCTCCATTCAAACATTGAAAGATAGCTGCATGCTCACTATCCACCGGCAGCAAATTCACTCCGTATTTTTCCACCAACGGCATGATAATATGCCCTGCTGTCACTAAAGTTTCCTTATTGGCAAAGGCAATATCTTTCCCTGCCTTCACCGCCTCTATCACCGGACGGATTCCAATCATCCCCACTACAGCTGCCACCACAATCGTCACATCTCTGTGCGTCGCACAGGCAACCAGACCGTCCATTCCCGTAAGAATCTCCGGATTCACGCCGGACATACTGTGTGTCTTCAATCGCTCCTTTAGTTCTTTCGCCTTGTCTTCCCTGTATACGCATACCATTTCCGGTTGAAATTCCAAAATCTGTTGTTCCAGCAGCTCCACATTAGAAGATGCTGCCAGACTCACTATATGCATATCATCATTCGACCTTACCACTTCTAAAGTCTGGCTCCCGATAGAGCCTGTGGAGCCCAATACTGCTATCTGTTTCATCGTAAGTTTAACCTCCCTATGAGAACGCAATGCATTCTGCGCCAAATCCCCCACAGCAAACTATGCGGCATCACATAGCTCTTCTCAACAAGAAAAACGACTGTGC
>JAFLTA010000010.1 GCA_022510685.1 Lachnospiraceae bacterium
GACTCATTAGAGCCTACAAACACATATTTATCTGCTTCCAGACGCTCATCGCTGGGACAGGAATTCCAGAATACCATCGGCAGGTCACCTGCCAATATTTGAAGCTGCAACGTAGTATCAATATCTACCGGATTACAGAGAATCACGTCATAGCCGTCTGACACAGCCTCCCGGATTTGCGCCATCTGGGTTTCCAGACTCATTCCCGCATCCACAAGTTTGATTTCCGCACCCATTTCTTTGGCTGTTTTTTCTGCCTCCTTCATGAGAGCATCACGAAAAGTATCGTTAATAGAAACTGTCATATACATTTTCAGACCCTTAGCAGATTCGTTTCCGGAGGAACCCTTGCTGCAACCGGAAAACATGCATACACAAAGTGCCAAAGTAAGTATTATACTCCATATTTTCTTCATCTTCATGTCCATTCCTCCTTTAGATCTTGAACCGCTCAACACGCTCTTTCAAGCTATCTGCACTTGCCGACAACTCTTTCGCATCTCCCATTACTGCATTACTGCTATCTGCAATGGTATTTGCCTGTGTCACCATGCTTTCCGATGTAGCCTGAATCTGTGCAGTGCTGGCCGCCTGCTCCTCGGAGATTGCCGCCACATTGGCTGCAACACTGTCAACCTGTCCGACTTTATCTATCATGTCCTTAATCAGGTTACCGGTCTTATGGATATCGTCGAATATCTCATCAAAAGTACCCAGCGCTGTGTCAATCATCTCGCTGCTGGCATTAATGCTCTCCATACTGTCATTTGCCTGCTCGACAGTCATCTGCACCAGACGGGTTATTTCACCAATCAGTTCCACAATATTTTCTACTGACTCGCTACTGGTCTGTGCCAGCTTGCCAATCTCTGTTGCTACAACGGCAAATCCTTTTCCTGCCTCACCTGCTCTCGCTGCCTCAATAGACGCATTCAGTGATAACAGATTCGTCTCCTCAGCAATATTACCGATGACGGAAACAATGTTCGTAATTTCATCGGAAGCTTTTCCGACCTTGCTGATTGCTTTATCCAGCTTTTCAATGGAATGGCTGATATTGGCCATAGCATCATTAACCTGACTCATATCTTTCTTTCCACGCTCTGAAACATTTACCGTCTGCTCCATATATTCCTGAACCTGTTCACCGGTTGACTTCGTCTCGGAAACTACTAATGCCAAGGATGTGGCATTATTGGAAATTTCTGAGATAGAAGCAGACAATTGCTCCACTGTATTATTCAAATCGCGCATTGCATTTGCCTGTTCTTTTGCCACATCGTTCATATCTACAGACAATCCATTCGTGGTATCAGACTGGCTGGAAACACGTTCCGAAATATCCTGAATCTCGTGGAGCATTCCACGTATGGAGCGGACAAAGTCCTCCACGCTGCGTCCCATAGTGCCGATTTCATCCTTGCTATGTACGTTTACATCAACCGTAAAGTCACCGTCTGCCATGGTAGTGATGGTATCCGTGAGACCACGAATTGGTTTCAGAAGTATATGTACACAGCGCTCAATAATGACAATCAGAATAATCAATGCCACTAAAGCTACCAGAATCATATTAGTGCGCAGTTTGTTGACATCTGTATACACCTGTTTTGTAGGAATATAAGAAACTAACATCCAGTCAGTTCCGTCAATCATCTCAAAAGCCGTCAAATTACCGCTGATTTCTGCCTCGCTGTAATCTCTCTTAGCAAGTTTCTCTGCTACACCGGCAAGAAACGAATTCTTATTATCCGTATCCAGCTTGGTGGAAATCAGCTCGCTGTCACGATGAGCCAAAATCGTACCATCTCTGGAATCCACCAGAAATGCAGCGGCATTATCCATTTTAACGAAAGAATTTACAATAATTGTAATACGTTCCAGAGAAACATCCACAGATATCACTCTTGCTTCATCCGATCCGTCGTTGATAATTCCTGATGCACTTACCTGATTAACACCCGATCCACTTTGATACGCACTTCCATAACGCATTGTAATACGTGACAGACCCTCTTTGTACCACTGGGCATTTTTGACATCGCTAAACGTTTCCTCTGAACCTGTTGCCTTCATTACGTTTCCATCAGCATCCGCCACATACAGACCGTTGGGATAATTGGAGTTATAACCACAGTATGCATCCAACATCTCCTGTAACTGTTCATCCGAAGGATGGGTCTGCTCGATAGTATGCTTGACCACACAAAAAGCGGAAAGATTTTCATCCAGCCACGCTGCAATACTTTCTGCCTGATAACTGATAGAAGATTGCAAGCGTTCTGATGCATTTCCACGGATAATGTTACTGGACATTATGTAAGACAGTGCAATCATGGCTACAATCATCACGGCAATAGCAGGAATCACAAATGCGATTATTTTTGCCTTGACAGACAATGCCCCTCTGTCCCGCTTTTTTTTCTCCTTTTCATTTTTGCTCATAATCTGCCTCCCTATCTTTAGATTCAGATGGTGCAAAACCTATTTCCGCACCTCTGCGTCGTTTTAAAACCTATCTCATGTCATACTATAAATTATCAAATCACCGCAGATAATTATAACATTTCTTACTTAATAAAACAATGCTTTCACACACAAATACGCAAATAATATGCCTGTGTGCGAAAGCATGATATCTCTAAAAATATTCTTTGACCAACACAGTAGCATTATGTCCTCCAAACCCCAAGGAATTGCTAATTGCTATGTGAACCGGCACAGAGAGCCCTTCTCCCTTTGTATAATCCAAATCACATTCCGGGTCGTCCTCCACCAAACCTACTGTCGGATGGATGTAGCCCTCATTGATTGACTTAATACACGTAATCAGTTCCGCACCACCTCCGCCGGCAAACATATGTCCAATCATAGATTTTGTGGAATTGATGTGTACACGATAAGCACTGTTGCCAAAAGCCAGCTTAATTGCCCTCGTCTCGAATAAGTCATTATACTTCGTGCTGGTTCCATGGGCATTGATATAATCCACTTCCTCCGGCTTTACGCCTGCATCTTCCATTGCCATCGTCATAGCTTTTGCAGCGGCAGAGCCGTCTTCTAGCGGTGTAGTAACATGGTGAGCATCACAAGTGGCACCGTACCCGCCGATTTCTGCGTAAATGTGGGCACCTCTCGCCTTTGCATGTTCCAACTCCTCCAGCACCAGAATTCCGGCACCCTCTCCAGTGACAAAACCGTTACGTCTCCTGTCGAATGGAATGGATGCACACAGAGGATCTTCCGAATCGGTCAACGCCGTCAGTGCATCAAAAGTTGCCACACCGAAACGGCTGACGGAGCTATCAACACCCCCCGCCAACACAGCGTCCAGCTCTCCATGCTGAATGCTGCGGAACGCCTCCCCTATGGAATTGGTCCCCGTGGCACAGGCAGTTACCACATCGATACACTTCCCCTGAAATCCGTGATACATAGCTACACTGGCTGCTGCCATATTTCCTAATACAAGAGGTGCAGTCAAAGGATGAATCCTGCCTGGTCCTTTGGCTAGAAGTTTATCGTATTCCCGCTCGATTCCCATGAGGCTTCCCACACCCGATCCAATACATACACCCAGACGGTAGGAATCTTCATTCGTCACCTGTAGACCACTATCTTTCATTGCTTCTACAGATGCCGTAACAGCGAACTGACTGAAGCGATCCATACGCTTTGCTGCTTTTGCATCTATATAATCCTTGACATTAAAATCCAACACCTCGGCAGATAGCTTTGCCTTGTACTCCGCAGTATCAAAGTTTTGAATAGGACCGATTCCCACACGATTCTCCTTGATTCCTTCCCAAAACTTGTCCACTCCGATACCGATGGGAGTCACAGCTCCCATGCCTGTAACTACTACTCGTCTCATACCTAACCTCATTTCTTTAGCCACCATACCAACTATCAAACAGAGGTATCAAAAGCTCTTTCCATACTTCTGACACCTCACTCATTGTAATATATTTCTTATAGAAAATGCAATCCTTCCTTATGATTTTAAGATGCTATCTAAAAACATTTGATGAATTCGGTGGTCTCCTCCCAGTTCCGGATGAAACGCCATTGCCAACTGGTTCTCGTAACGTACTCCCACAATGCGTCCATCCACTGTCGCCATAATTTCCACACCGTCAGAAACACTTTCCACATACGGAGCACGGATGAATTCCATGGGAAAATCGCAAATATCTCCAAACTCCCCCTCTGCATAGTGAAAACTCCCCAGCTGTCTGCCGTAAGCGTTGCGTTTTACTGTAACCGGCAATGTCCCAATATGTACAGCCTCATCACCGGCAATACGCTCCGCCAGCAAGATAAGCCCTGCACATGTGGCAAACACTGGCATTCCGTCTCGTATCAATTTACAGACCTTATCATACATATCCAACTCCCGCAGAAGTTTTCCCTGTACTGTACTTTCTCCACCAGGCAGTACCAGAGCGTCAAATTCTCCGTCTAAATCCTTCGCCTGACGAAGTTGAATCGTATCCGCTCCCAATTCACGGAATACCTTTTCCTGCTCCTCAAAGGCACCCTGCACTGCCAACACTGCTATTTTCATATCAATCTCCATTCCGCTTTCACACTATTTCCCCCGTTCTGCCATCAACAGTTCAATCTCATCCTCATTGATGCCCACCATGGCTTCCCCTAAATTCTCAGACAGAGACGCAATCATGGAAGCATCGGTATAGTTTGTTACCGCCTTCACGATAGCATTGGCACGTTTTTCCGGATTTCCTGACTTAAATATTCCGGAACCTACAAATACACCTTCCGCACCGAGCTGCATCATCAATGCCGCATCTGCCGGGGTTGCCACACCGCCTGCGGCAAAGTTTACCACAGGAATCCGTTTATTGTCATGGACATACTGCACCAACTCATACGGAACCTGCAGATTTTTTGCCTCATCAAACAATTCATCTTCACGCATGGAAGAAATTTTCGCAATAGAACGGTTCATCTTTCTCATATGACGCACTGCCTGAACGATATCTCCGGTTCCCGGTTCCCCCTTGGTTCGTATCATGGAGGCTCCTTCATTAATCCTACGAAGTGCCTCCCCTAAATCTCTGGCTCCGCACACGAAGGGTACACGAAATTTCGTCTTGTCGATATGATACACATCATCTGCCGGTGAGAGCACCTCACTCTCATCAATATAGTCAATTTCAATAGCTTCCAGTATCTGCGCCTCCACAAAATGTCCGATACGGCACTTTGCCATAACCGGAATGGATACTGCTTCCTGTATTCCCCGTATCATTTTCGGGTCACTCATACGGGATACTCCTCCGGCAGCACGGATATCTGCCGGTATCCTCTCCAGTGCCATGACTGCACATGCACCTGCCGCCTCGGCAATTTTCGCCTGTTCCGGTGTTGTGACATCCATAATGACTCCACCCTTTAACATCTGTGCCAATTCCTTGTTCAATTCATACTGTCTGCTCATAATTTTCTCCTTTTCCGCAATATTTTTACATTCTACAATCGTGGTTCCCATGGAAATCTTACTTCATTCGACATCTCACCTTCCAAAAATCACAAACCCGGATTTGCTTATTGATATCTATCGAAACACAATAATCTTTACAAATGGAACAAAACTACTGTATACTAAAACTGACCATAACAAAATAACCAGTTAAAATATGGTCAGTATAACCAGATTAGGAGGATTTAAAGAAAATGTTGACATATTCTTTTAGTGATATAGGGTCAGATAGCCTGTACCATCATTTATATCAATGTATCAAAAAGGATATTTTGTCGGGAGTCCTACCCGCAGGGACAAAACTCCCCTCTAAGCGTACCTTTGCGAAAAATCTGGGTGTAAGCAATATCACTGTAGAAAACGCCTATGGGCAATTACAGGCAGAAGGTTATATTTACTCCATTCCCAAAAAGGGGTTTTACGTTCAGGAGATATCTGACCTTACTCCCTCCACAGGAACTGTTTCCAAACAGCAGACTGCCTATGCCTCTCCCCACAGACAGTTTGCGGCAGATATTGTCAGCAATCAGATGAATCCGGAACAATTTCCTTTTTCCGTCTGGTCAAAACTCAGCCGCGAGACACTGCATGAACTCCACGAGGAGCTGATGGAAACTCCACCTTGGGGCGGCATCAGAGAACTGAGAGATGCCATATGCTCCCAGTTAAAAGAATTCCGAAATATGGAAGTGGCACCGGAACAAGTCATCGTCGGAGCCGGAACGGAATATTTGTACGGACTGTTAATACAGCTTCTGGGACGAGATAAAATTTATGCCGTAGAGAATCCGGGATATCATAAAATTGCCAAAATATATGAAAGCTATCAGGTTCCATGTCGTTATATATCCATGGGAAATGATGGTATGGACTTACAAAAGCTGGCGGACTCCGGTGCCCATGTAGCACACATCTCCCCCTCACACCACTTCCCCACCGGAATCGTCATGCCCATCGGTGCAAGGTATGAACTTCTCGGCTGGGCGACACGGGAAAAGGGACGTTACATTATAGAAGATGACTATGATTCCGAGTTTCGTCTGGCAGGAAAACCAATTCCCACATTACAAAGTATTGATATGTCCGAGCGCGTCATATATATGAATACCTTTACAAAAAGCCTGTCCTCTACCATTCGTATCAGCTATATGGTTCTGCCAAAGCATTTGCTGGAACAATTCGCGGAAAGACTCTCCTTTTACTCCTGCACAGTGTCGAATTTTGAGCAGTATACTCTGGCACGGTTTATCGAGGATGGATATTTCGAGAAACACATCAATCGTATGCGCACCCATTACCGACGTATTCGGGATGAACTGTTAGAGGCAATAAAAAACAGCCCTCTAGCCTCTCGCTGTGAAATTTCAGAGGAGGATGCCGGACTGCATTTTCTGCTCCGCGTAGATACTAATTTATCCGATGCTGCACTGCTGCAAAAAGCAAAACAGGCAGAAATCCGTCTTTCCTGCCTGTCAGAATATTATCATGAAACTACAGAAGATATCCCTGCCCACACACTGGTCATCAACTACTCCGGGCTGACCAGCGAAGAAATCCCCCGGGTGGTTGCCCTACTGACGGAATGCGTGGGAGAGTAAGTGCATTACTGGGACGTTTGACATTTATATTTTTTGTTTTTTCTCAAAATGACTGACTATAATTGCAATCGCAGCAAAAAGCAGACCTGCCACCGGCCAGATAACCCATGAATAAGTTTTCGATGGCAATACAAATAAAGCAAATAAATAGATTGCTGTAATAATGCACCAGTAACTTCCGGCAACCATCCCCATTATACTGCTTTCCTTATCCTTCTTAACTTTTCTTGGAGTTTTCTTTCGCTGCAGTAAAACATCAAAAGCACCTTGATATATCCCTGCTTTCACAAACAGAAAAACTCCCACTGCAGCCATACAAAAAAGCAGTGCTGTTCCCATATTCTGATAAATCTCACTCTCCGTAAACTCATCAATTATGATGACAGGAATGACACTTGCCACACACAACATAACTCCCGCAACGATATGTATTGTGAATTTGCTCCGCCACTCTTCTTCTTTCTGCCTGATATCTTCCGACAAATCTTCCGGCAATGCTACATCTAAACCCATTTCTTCATCAATCGGTTTTAACTGCATTCCATGATATACAAACAGACCAACTGCTATCATAACGATGACAAACATCATTGCCGCACCAATCCCCTCAGCTTGTTGTTGAAAACCCGCCCACTTTCCTTCTAATGTGACTGTTTCTGCAAGAATGGGAGAAATCACACTGAGAATGGCTAACATAACCCCCAGTCCGATTCCAATGGACGCTGACTTCTTTGCCCTCATATACTTATCCACTTCTTGACGGTTAAGCAGTTTCCGGTTGCCGGATGTCTGCACGTAGACTTTAGCATCGGATTCCGCATCCGGCTCTGCTTTTCCCTCTGCATGAATCCCCTCACCCTCACCGAGTTTCTCCGGCTTTTTTTCATCCTTTAATAAAAAATCTGTGCTTACACCGAACAGCTCACTCATAGCAATGATTTTGTCTAAATCCGGCATAGACTGTGCCGACTCCCACTTTGAAACTGCCTGCCTGCTCACACCAAGCTTCTCTGCAAATTGCTCCTGCGAAAGATTTAACACTCTTCGCTGTTCATAAATTTTTTCTGCTAACATACTGTTTAAAATCTCCTTTTCTTTATTCATTTTTTTCATATATTACAATGGCACTCCTCTCTTCACCAGCAAGTCTGCCTTGAAATTTTGTCAACCAACGGTTGCATCCCTTATTTTCAAGCTTTTCCGGTCACAGTACGCTACATATATTTTCAAACACTCTCAATATAAACCAGATATTTCCCATTAAAAGGGAGTGCAGATTTACGTCCGCACTCTCTAATCACTTTCGATTTACTTTCCGTTTTATGCTTTTAGTTTTTCCGAAAAGTCCACCATTGCCTCGGAAATCTTTATTCCCTGCGGACATACTTTCTCACAGCTACGGCATCCCACACAGGATGTAGGCTGCTTGTCCTCAGGAACAGCCATCAACGCCATCGGCGCCAGGAAACCTCCACCCGTCACGCAATGCTCATTGTATAATTCAATGAGGTTTGGAATGTCCAACCCCTTTGGACAATGTGTAGTGCAGTAACGACAGGATGTACAGGGCAGTGCAATTCCCCGAATCATCTCACCGGCGACATCAAGCAATGTTTTCATCTCTGCATCGGACAATGGCTTTTCACTCTCAAAGGTCTTGATATTGTCTTTTAACTGATCCATATTGGACATGCCGGAAAGAGTAACCGTCACTTCCGGTATACTCTGTACGAAACGGAATGCCCATGCCACAGCCTTCTCCGCAGGACGAAGTGCAGATAATTTTTCTGCATGTGCCTCCTCCAAGGATGCCAGCTTACCTCCTCGCACCGGCTCCATTACCCACACCGGAATATTATGTTTTTTCAGGAGTTCCACTTTTTCCTTGGCACTCTGGAAATTCCAGTCCAGCCAGTTTAACTGTATCTGGCAGAATTCCATATCCTTGCCGTAGGCATCCAGAAAACGCTTCATGACATCCAGGCTACCATGGGCTGAAAATCCAAGATGTTTGATTCTGCCATTCTCTTTCTGCTTTAACAGATATTCATAGATGCCATATTTTTCATCCAGATAAGCATCAATATTCATCTCACAGACATTGTGGAACAGGTAAAAGTCGAAATATTGCATTCCCGTCTTTTCCAGCTGTTTCTCGAAAATCTCCTCCACCTTGTCCATATTGGAAAGGTCATATCCCGGGAATTTTGTAGCAATATAGTATTTTTCACGGGGATGCCGATTCAGAGCTTTTCCCATGACAATTTCTGAATTTCCGGCATGGTACCCCCACGCTGTATCATAGTAATTCACACCGTTTTCCATGGCATAGTCCACCATATCACAAGCAGCTTTTTCATCGATATTGGCATCATTTCCATCTACAAGCGGCAGACGCATCGCACCAAATCCTAATGCCGACAGTTCTAAATTCTGAAATTTTTTGTAAATCATATGTTACTCCTCCTATTTAATTTCATGCCATATATTATACTCCCATTATGTATTTGTCACAACAACATAAATATATTAGTTACCGGTAGCTTACACACTTTCTATTACACTCTCGTTCGTGTCGTGTGGATTGAATCAATTTTCTAACCATAAATCACCACATTCATTCATTTCCTTTATAGGAAAACGGTTCAATATAATTATATTTTTACCATATCTTTTTTACAAATCTGGTGTCTGTCCCCCAATAAAATTCCTGTTCTTCCTTTTCATCCCCATTGCCAACATAAGATTCATTTTTTTGTACAAGCAATAAATTGTCTCTCACTGTTACTCCAATTGCACCATCATAATCCAAAATCTTATCTTCCTTGCTCATAGCCTGGTCGATATAATACACCCCATCCTCTTTATGAATAAGTACATGATTCCCATCGTCATAGATTAACTCTACATTTTCATACCTGTTTATTTGCTCTAATGTGTTCGTAATTTCATTATAGAAAAATGAAAAACTGTAATCAATGCAGCTTGTATCCATCTGGGAAAAGAATCCTGTTCCACCTGTATATACATTACAAACTCCATACATAATGCCATCTACTTCACTGGCAAACGTGATCCAGTTCTTTTCCCTTTTTTTCATCATGGCATATAATTCTTCTAAATATTTTGAACCTATCGCCCTTTCTGGAGGAGTAGCCAATTCCCCATTCATATACTCTGTAAAATATAACTGCTGAATTTCCTGCAGATATTTATCATCACTGTAATATGGTTTTTTATGTATTACACCATCTGCCGGATATCGATAAAATGTTTTGGACGCAATCTGCATCGTATCGCCTTCCATTTCATTCCAATCTGATTTTTCATCTGGAAAATCCGCCAGAAAATTTTTTTCACTTAAATAATGTGTCGCTTCTATATGCCCCATCCTTCGGTCAAAATCCTGAACTTCATAACCGATCCCCCAATACACATATATCATTCCATCTGAAACAAAGATTGTCAGAAAAGGAACTTCCAGTTCCTTAAACAGTACCCCATCTACAGTATATATTTTAAGAAAACACGGTTCTGTTTCCATTGCTCCCCAAGATTCTCTCATGAGAATGTAAAAATATTTTTCTCCTGCTGACACTGCTAAAACCTGCTGCCAATCAGAAATATCATCTGTTGTCATCTTTTCTGTTGCCATATCGTAGAAACAGATATATAAATTCGTGCTGTATGCTATAGTATTACCAATACAGGCAAGATCCTCAGTATTAGCCACACCATCAATCCTACTGCTCCATTTTCCCGTGCTATCGTATAAACTACTATCATTCGTCTGCCTTGAACACCCACAAAACAATAACAGCGCAACACATGCAAATATACCACATATCCTCATAATGTTCATTCTCCTTACCACTCAAAATAACCCGTTTTATTTCTTACATTTCAGGTAGTTATCTAATTAATTTGCTTGTTTAGAGCGCGGGGAACACTCTTTTCTTATAAATTATGAAATAAATTTTACTATTTAACAAATTATCATAACATATATAACAAAAAAGTGCGATAAATTTTTAAATTTATCATGCAGTCGGAAACTCAAGCCCAAAAACCATTGAAATGCTAACTTCTTTTATAGTATAATGAAAAGTAGATGCAAACTGGGATTTCGGATTGTAACAGCACAAGGTCAAACAAGATTCCTATCAGCTCCGTTATCCTAAATATGACAGAAAGATTGGAGTTTACACTATGATTAAAAAAATGGACTTATCCGGTAATTGGGCATTTACCTTGGACGCCGAAAAGCAGGGGATTGAGCAGGAATTTTTCCACACTCTTCCCGATGACACGATAGAACTTCCCGGTACCACTT
This sequence comes from Lachnospiraceae bacterium, assembly GCA_022510685.1. GTDB lineage: Bacteria > Bacillota > Clostridia > Lachnospirales > Lachnospiraceae > Butyribacter. The sequence goes on from JAFLTA010000010.1 coordinate 11,438, forward strand.
CCATTGCCAAAAAAGGAACCCCTTCGGATGCAAGGGAAGTCGGAACTCTGACTGACCCATATCTCTTTGAGGGATATGCATGGTACGCCAAAGAAATCTCTTTAGATAAGAATGACAGGAACAAAAATGTTTTCCTGCATCTGGAACGCACCCGCCTGACAAAAGTATGGATAAATGATACGCTAGTAGGGGAACAGGATAGTCTAACCACTCCGCATCATTACGATTTAACACCGCATATTAAAAAGAACAAGTTCCGTTTGACCATATTAGTTTCCAATGTGGACTATCCTACCAGAGGCGGTCATCTCACCTCGCCAGATACCCAGACCAATTGGAATGGAATCATCGGTGAAATTTCTTTACATATTTGTGATGATATTTATATTGAGCATATCAAAACCTATCCGGATGTAAACACCAAATCGGTCCGGGTAGAGATTACTACAATGAACACTACCCAGACACAGCGGAATTTATCTGTCTGTGCTCAAGCTGCTTTGGTAGACATATCCGGAGAAACCGGAGTAAAAGTTCCTGCAGAATATTTTCAGGATATTTTCTTCCGCGTCGGCAAAGGCACGGCAGAATTTACATATTCACTGGGAGAGGATGCCGTTCTATGGAGTGAGTACAGTCCTGTAATCTATCAATTACAGCTTACCATTCCCGGTACGGACGAGAAAATTATTACGACTTTCGGACTGCGGGATTTCTCCACGACAGAAACGGAATTTTTAATTAACGGCACACCAACCTTCCTGCGTGGAAAACATGACGGCTTGATTTTCCCTATGACAGGTGCCGTTCCCACCACAGTAGAGGAATGGGTTCGTGTCATGAATATATCCAAGTCATACGGAATCAACCACTATCGTTTCCATACCTGCTGCCCGCCAGATGCCGCATTTGCAGCCGCAGATTTGCTGGGTATCTACATGGAGCCACAGCTTCCTTTCTGGGGAACCCTGACCGCTCCGGGAGACGAAAACCATAACGAAGAAGAACAGCAGTATCTCGTCAAAGAAGGTTTCCGCATGATGGAGGCATTCGGCAACCACGCTTCCTATTGTATGATGTCTCTGGGTAATGAGCTTTGGGGCAGTAAAGAGCGCATGGCACAGATTATCACCGACTACCGTAACGTAGATGACCGTCATCTGTATACACAGGGTTCCAACAACTTCCAGCACACTCCCGTGCTTTTGCCGGAAGACGACTTTTTTGTGGGCGTGCGATTCAGCAAAAACAGATTATTCCGCGGTTCCTACGGAATGTGCGATGCACCTCTGGGACATATCCAGTGGGATGAACCATCCACTGATCACAACTATGATTCCGTGATTCATCCAGACAATGCAGAGACAGAAAACGGTGATGGTGCTGAAGAAATAGAAATCCAATACGGAACCGGAGTCAAAAAAGTAAAGGCCGCTGACGGAGGCGGTGTACTGATACCGCACATTCCTGTAGTTTCCCATGAAATCGGACAGTTTGCAGTCTACCCGAATTTCAAGGAAATAAAAAAATATAAAGGCGTTTTAAAAGCAAGAAACTTTGAGATATTCCGTGAAAATTTAAAAAAGAAGGGGATGCTTGACCAGGCAGAAGACTTTTTCTACACCAGCGGAATGCTTTCCGTACAGTGTTATAAGGAAGAATTAGAAGCTGCCGCACGTACAAAACTTCTCGCCGGATATCAGATTCTGGATATTCAGGATTTTTCAGGACAGGGTACTGCTTTAGTTGGTATTCTGGATGCTTTTATGGACAGTAAGGGGCATGTTACTCCGGAAGAATGGGCGGGCTACTGTTCTGATAGAATTTTGCTGGCACAATTTAAGAAATATGTTTACTCCGCCGGAGAGACATTCCGGGCAGATATGGCAATCCGCTATTACAATCCGGAGAAATTGGAAAATAAAGAGTTACATTGGGAATTAAAAAAGAAACGTAAAGTAATCTGTGACGGAACCGTTGCAATTCCGGACGGTGCCTTCCAGCTAGTACAACTGGGAGAAGTCGCTTTCGACTTCCCGGAAGTGACAGAAGCAACTACCTACACACTGCAGTTGACAGTTCCAGACACTGATATGGCAAACAGCTATGAACTATACTGTTTCCCTACACTTTCCACAGAGATTCCAAGGTCCGGTACCGTACTTGGAGAGGGCAGCAATCAGGTTCACATTACAGCAGACTACGATGAGACAGTCTCTTTGTTAAAAGGCGGAAAACGAGTGCTCTATCTGCCCACAGAACTGGCAGATGCACTGGAAGGTTTCTACTGCACGGATTTCTGGTGCTATCCGATGTTCCGGGATATTTGTGAGTGGATGAAAAAACCGGTAGCCGTTGGCACCATGGGATTACTCCTGCAGGAAGACCATCCAGCACTTGCCTCCTTCCCCACCCACAAATACGCAACACCACAATGGTACAAAATCGTATCCCATTGCGACTGCGCTATTCTGGATGATGTGACAGCAAAGAAATACCGTCCCATCGTACAGATGGTTGATAACTTTGAGCGCAACCACAAGCTGGGCATCCTCTTTGAAGGCAAGGTTGGCGATGGTCAGTTGATGATTTGCACCAGCCGTTTGAGCGAAGTAGCAGAGGAGCCGGAAATTAAATGTTTTGCAAAATCTGTACTGGATTATGTAACATCGGATGCTTTTGCTCCAAAGCAAGAGTTGGATATAGAGGCTCTGAAAAAAGTATTTGTGAAAGAGGGATAGACGCCTTTCCACGAAAGGAAGTCGTTATTCAGAATATATTTAAGTACCTTAAAAAGAAAAAGGAACACCCACCAGGTGTTCCTTTTTTTGAACCCCGTTTCATCCTCCACCATCATACTACCACGCTAATCTGACACAGGTACATAAAATTCTGTCGGTTTGGAGAAGTGTTTTTTCTCCCAACGGGTAAATTCATCTTCGCTGACCTTCTGGTTCCCTATAAAAAATCCGACATCCCTATCCCACTTTGCAAGAGTATGGCTAGAAATACCATCTTCCAGAAATTCCATTCTGTAATACGTTCTATTGCCACCACCAGAGCCCCAATGCATTCCGTTGGTCTGTAGGTTTTTAAGCCATCGTATCGGCAGATAAATGCCATAAAGCTCATCTCCTTCATAGTGAAAGATCACCCAAGACCGTCCTACATTTGTCAAGTTCAAGATCAAGTCTTTGCTGCCCTTTTGAAATACGTCACAAAACGCTAAAGAATCCAGATACAGTTCTGTATCATCCACTTTGCTATCCTGAAGTTCTGCAATCATTTTTCGTAGTGTTACATTCTTCCTGCCATCCTTGATATCCATCTTCTGCCTGTTTACTAAATTGGAAATCTCCTCCAACCAGGTAAATTCGGAATCCCCTGTCAGTACCGGCATATAGCTTTGAAGCAGTTCATACTCCTCCGCTCCCAGCTTCTCCTTATAGGCTGTCCAATCTATCTGGGAAAAGTCCAGACCTCCCCATGGATCCTCAATGTTTTCAGAATCTTCGTTCCCGACCTCCTTAAGTTCCTCCTGCGTAGCGGAGGGCGGCTCCGTTTGCACATCCACCGCCTGTCCCGTCGTTACATCTGAGTTCGACACTCCACAGGAACATAACATGCATATCATTAAAGTAAAAAACAGCATAAAATATCTTCTGTTCATAATACCCCTCCGCATTTTCTCATTTCTTATTTGCATAGTAACCTACATATATGCCCATAGTTTATCATACAGCTTTAGTTTTGAGAAGATTACTAAACTAAGAATTTTTATGATTCAAAAACGACTTGCCTAATCCAATCACTGCTACAACTGAATCCAATACCGTTGTACAATACCCCCGTCATCCTCCACTTCATTTTCCAATACTCCACCGTTATTCATGATTGATTTTACTGAACCGATATTGTCTTTATCACAACAAATCAAGACTTTGTCGATACCAAGTTTTTTGCACTCATCTAATGCCAGAGCAATCATTGCAGTCGCAAAACCTTTTCTTCTTTCACCGGGTCTGATTCCATCGCCTATATGACCACCGGTTTTCAAAAGCTCATCGTTTAAATAATGACGAATGTTGACAGCTCCCACAAAAATGTTTCTGTCTTTATCGAGACAAAATAAGGTAGTATCCGGAACCCAACTACCATTATCCTCTTCCTTTGTATCAAGATTCTTTAGGTAGTTGTCAAAATCATGAAAATCATTTGCCCATATTTTCCATGGAGACATATCAGTATGATTTGCTATAATATCTTCCTTCCATTCTGTCAGCATGTCAAATAGCTGTTCCTTATATTCACTGGTTAATCTCACAAGTTCAATGTTCATTTCAGCCTCCTTACATCCCTATCTGTCCGGAGCGTTTATCTACATATTTGCTGTCCTTCATGGGTAAGAATCCTGCACAAATTTTCTGTTTCCCACTTACCGGTCCTCTCTAATAAAGCAGAAAATTCTTCATAAGACAACCTGCTTTCTTCCATACATCTCACTATCGAGTATCCTTTCCGCAGTTTAGCAAGAACCTCCTGTTCTTCCCTGTTCTTCCCAACTGCTTTCTCCATTTCAAGATATTTTTCTTCCCATAAATCCATGCTTCAATTTCTCCCTCTATTCTGCTTAGGAATCTGCAAAACAATGTCAAAATCAAAACGCCCTTTGCTGCGCCAGACAGCGTCATGAAGTGTCGTGTTCCTTTGCCGGCTGTGTATAACCTACAATGATCATATGCCATCAAAATAATCATAATAATATCCGGCAGGTGCATCGATATCCCCCGGGAAATATTCAACCATATATCCAACCTCTCCAAGCTGCTTAAAATCCCTTTGCCTTGTGCGATCTGATAACTCCGGATACCTTTTCCGATACCATGCAATCGGATCTTCTTCTTCCTGTAACATTACCTCGGTTATCAGGGTACAAAGTCGTATGATTTTTTCCATATACAATCTTTTGGGCTTACTATCCGGTAATTTTGCAGGATAAAATTGCCCATTTTGGGGAACAAAGGAACGGTCAACAGGCACATATGCCCTTTCTGCTTTGGAATATCGCAGACGTATCAGACCTGCCTCTTCCAAAAGCCTGATATATCTGCGAACCATCTTTCTGCCTGCCTCCTTTTCCACCTCTGGAAAATATTCTTTTATCAAATTATAAGAAACTGTCTCACAATAATAAAAGAGGCGAAACAGTATCAAAATCCTGTTTGTTCTCCAACTTATTTTCGTATTGCCCATTAGTTCTGCCTCCATTCATAATTAAGGAACAGTTCCTTAGCCTGCTGCATTTTCATCTTCCGTTTCCTCAAAACACTCTAAGAACTTTACCATTGCATCCTCAATATCAATAGTCCGTACCGGTCCCATGTGTTCTTCCATTTCCAAAATAGCATCTCTGCGAATACGGGATATACATGATAATGTTTTCTTTTTGCCCGCTTTACTCAAGCCTCTTAATATCAATGCTACATGCACTGCACCATCATTTTCTAATTTTTGCATACCGGCTTTCATGACGGATTCTGATGCCTGATTGATTTTTTCTTCCAATACATTTCTGATGATAATGCTCCGTCTCGGCAAATCCACTTCCTCTTCCAAAAGCATTTCCATATGTGTCTTTGATGGCTGATCGAGCATTCTCTCTTCTTTTCGCCTCTCATATTCTGCAATACATTCCTCCGGCAATAATGCGGTAAGCAAGCCCTCCAAATAATATGTAGGCTCACCCTCCTGAATCATGACAACTCCCTGGATACAAATAAAATAAGCAAGTGCTTCCATCCCCTGTGGATTTTTTACCCAATATTTTGTAGTCAGTATTTTCACAAGAATCTCCAGTTCTGTGCCATCAACCATATATTGAATCCCTATGGGTAAGATTGTAATACTATTTAGTTCTGGCTCAAGTTTTCCATTTTCTAATTCATCTTTCATTTCATCTTCCAGAGCTAAAAGTCCATTTTTGCGAGCCACTTCCTGTAATTTCAACAACTGAAAGATAGCAGCATACACCTGCCCGGTAACCTCTTTTCCCCGGGACTTTCTGATAGCATCCTTACGTACAGCGTCTAAAAGATAATTCATCCAAATTTTTTTCTCCATATCGTCTACCTTCCTTCACTTTACTTATAGCCGTATCCTTACCCTATCAGCTAGTGTCATCTGCGTAACAATTATAATGAGCAGAATTATCAACAAATACTTTAATCTCAATATTTTTCAAATGAAATTTTTCTATTATTTTTTCCTTTCCAACATTTGTTTTATCGCCGATATGATCAGCACAAAAACAACAAAGTACACAATCGCCCCTAAAGGAGCAAGCAATAAACGCATTCGGATGGTACGAACTGCTGTCTCTCTCATCTCCTCCGGCAAAGACATAATAATATCCTTATTCTTTAGCTCTGCTATATAGTTCAAAACTACATATATGTATACAGAAATGAGTAGCAGTGATACAATGACATCCAAAACCGATGCTCCTCCCTCGCAAATAAAATAAATGATAAGTGGAAACATTATCCCGAAGAACAAGAGCCATCCATTTACTCCTTTGCTGAGATCATTGCTTTTTATGAAATTTCCTGTGGCTGCAAATAATATTCCTGCAACAATGAGTCCTACGAACACTAAAAATGCTATAACGTCTCCCATGCTAATCCTCCCTCTTCACAAATTAATTACACATCCTTTAAGGTCACTCTATCCACAACTCCGCCATCTCCACTGCCTTTCGGTAAAATAATGCCCTCTTTGTTTCCCCATATTCCTGTCCGACTTTGTCAAGAAATCCGGTAATATTGCCGGTATAATCAAATGTCCCGAATTCTACTATGATTTCTCCTTCCTCATTACGAAAGAATGTAATGCAATCCCCTGGAAATTCGCCTACTATGTCATTAATTACAAAGATATGCCTTCTGGAAGAAACATCTGCATGATCTGCGATACAAGCACCTGCAGGGATTCCCACTTCACCATGGACACAAGCATTACCGGAAATTTCAACACCGCTTTCAATAAAAACATCTCCATAAACCTGAGCACTGCCTGACACATAAGCAAAATTACAAACTTTTGCATTGCCATATATACGAGCTTCACACCCAATAAAGGCACTATCACTTACATATGCATCACCATATACCTGAGCGTCATCAGCAACCCATGTACTACCATCAATTGCTGCGGTATCATACACCTTAGCATTTCCATATACTTTAGCACTGTCACATACTATGGCATCACCATAAACAGACGCATTGTCATAGACCATCGCATTACCGGCAACCCACGCTTCACCCTCATGGGAAAGATTTCTCTCTTCTTCAATCCATCCACCGAGATCTCCGGAGTTCACCTTGCCAAAACCACGAACTGCACATATCCTTTTAAGCGTAACTCCTCCATGAATCTGCTTCGTTTCTCCTGTGAATTTGTATTTCTCCACATTCCTTGCCATTTCCTTATTCCCCCTTTCGTATAATTTTCAATGACTTCTTAGCATAACGGCATCTATTTGAACCCTGTTTAGTCTTGCACCGTTATGCTAACTGGTATTTCATCGACGTGATTCAGTCTGCGTACAGCATAGCACATAAAAAATAAAACACTGTGACTTTCACATCAAGAGACATGCGTCATGTCGTATTTAATGTTTTCTATATTCGTCCGGTGCAACAGTGGCAGCATGAGGGCACTTAATGCATATATCCTTTTTATCTCTCCTTCTAAGTCGCATCAACCTACCGTTATACGTTTCTATCTTGACTCCACATTTTACTTCAGGACTATTTTTTTTGCAAAACGTAATCATTTCTACCCCAGTATTAATAATCCCATTCTCTTTAGGCTCTCTCGTTTGGGTTAAAATTCCTTTATACACACTATAACAAATTTCTTTCCAGCGATTATTGTTTTCCTTCTTATCTCCCCATATTCCCTTCGTCGGACACTTTGGAAGATTTCCTTCGATGCCATCCTTATCATCATCCTTCGAACCGTCCGATTTTTTTCTCTTCCCAAAGCAAAAACTCATAACGCATTCCTGGATAAAAAGCTGCATTGGATATTCCGACCCGGCAACATCTTTATATTTTCCTTCTTCCGATGTATATTTACATTCCAATGCTTTCACATATGCATGTCCATCCACTTCGTACACTACCACGATATCCGGCGTTGCATTCATCATCATTCTCGCAATATCAATACACACTTTCTCTTGTATTTTTTTCTGCTCATCCTTACTAAATTCCCCATTGTTTTTCAAACGATCATGTATTGAACCTAGAGAACTAAAAAAAATATTTATTTTATTTTTTGCTACACTTTGCCCTAAATTGTAGTAAGGCGATTCTCCTAATTTAGTCTCTTTCAAAAATTTGTTCACCCATTTGCCTTCCTTGTATTCTTCGTATTTTTCTTCCTTACATTTTTCTCCCATCCATCCTGTACAAAATTTCAAGAGTTCTTTATTAAACCTCTTTTTATCATCAGCATTATAAAAATAATCCCGCATAAACGTAGTCTCAAAATATACATCCAAAATTTTAACCTTTGCCTCATCTTCTATATTTAGGCAATAATTTACAACTGTATCTTCTTCAAAAGCCCCCGCTTTTTTTCTCTCGTAGAAATAATTGTACAAAAACACAGCAAACTGTCGTTCTTCCCTGCAATAATAATTATCTGTGCCCAAATAATCATTAAGATCTCCCAAATAGCATTCTAACGAAATTTCCTTTTCTTCACTCATATGTATATACCTTCTTTCCTTTCCTATACAATGTCACCCATTAGAAAAAATACTCTTCTCCATCCTGCAGTACCCTTACCTTATCACAATACGGTGCAAATGCTTCTATCCTGCCAAATTCATCTGCACATTCCGTATGCATTGGGATAATCACTTTCGGTTTTGTCAGATTTATCAGTTTTTCAATCGTCTCCACATAGGCATGCCCGCTGGTGTGCAGCTTCTCCATCCGATGGTTTCCGATAAATTCCTGAATTTCGGCATTGGCATGTTTCCCTTCCAGATAGCCCGACCACTTGGAATAGATAATAAGCGGATCTGGAAATTTTGCCATAACTTTCGCAAACTTTGGCGTTTTTTCCCTTGCGAGCATGGTAAAGCCCTTATTCTTTAAAATATCGAAATCTGCTTTGTAACAATTGTGCTCTTCTCCAAGCCCCTCCATATCACCAACAATATACAAACGCCTCGGCTTTCCATGAATCATTTCTGGTCTGTATTCGGGATAATACTTCCCCTTATCTTCCATTGCCACCAACATCAGTTTTGCCTGATAGGCATCACATACAAAATCCATCCCCCATGGCAGGGCGTGGTAAAACTCCATTATGCTGTCCAGATTCGTAGAGGAAACTAAAATAACCGATTCTTTATTTTCCAGAAATAACGCTCTGGCACGTTTTCCCAAATCTCTTTCTGTCTGAATGGGATTCCATTTCGCTTCCTCTCTGCGGGATAGCATGGTTCCCTCCGTAATCAGGATATCAACCTTGCCGATATATGTATTGATTACTTTTTCCAGGGTATTCCTCTCCCCTGCAATCCCATGCTCTCGGAAATCCCCTGTAAACAAAATCTTCTTTCCGTCAATTTCTATCAAGAACATATAGGCATCCAGCGCAGAATGGTCAACAACAAAGGGGGTTACCCGAATATCACCAAACTCAGAAATTTCCTTTCCGGGAGAGAAAACATTCATCCCTTGTATTCTTGGCAGCCCTTTTTCCGATATTTGAGGAACAGAATCCAATTTCTCAGTCAGAATTTCCAAAATTTTCTTTGCTGTGGAGCCAATATAAAGGGGAATACCCTTTGGAATCTTTTTATACATTCCAATATGATCACCATGATAATGGGTAAATAACACGCCATCACAAGGCTTTCCATTAAATACCGTATGTAAAAGCTCTTCATCTGTTATAACATCATCTGTTTTGCTGTCTGGAAGATTAGAACCAAAGTCTATGACAATACGGTGATCTTTTGTTTTTATTTCTGTTACACAGCCGCCAATCTGATGACTCCCACGATAAATCGTTATTCTATGATTCATCTTTACATCAACCTCCTCTTTTCGTGCACATTCCCGCTCAATAAGTATAGCATATTTAACGGCTCCTTTCCCAGCCTTCCTCCTGTGCTATGATATCCCTTATTTTTCTGCTGCTAATTTTTCCAATGCGTCAAATACTTTATGATAAATCACCTGATTGGGATAATACCTGTAATCCGCAAATATTGATATCCCATTTTTGCAGAAATGTTCCAATATCGCTGCCGCACAGCCGGAACTTCGGCTCTCTCCATATTCACATTGACAGATAATGTCCAAACCGTCCGATTTCACCTCATAAATAAATTCGGCTAATTTGTCTACTTCCGGGAAATAGCTGTCATAAGTAAAATGAAACTCTGGCAGAACAGATAAATCAATGTCATGTATGGCAACCATAAATACACGGTCAGTTTTTGCAGAATAATCCACCGGAGGATCACTATTGGCAGATGGAGGGTCGTAGAAACTAATCACAGCCACCTTCTCCGGAAAACCAGATTTTAATAGTTTGGTCACGGTCTCTCTGGAATAAATGGATACTTGCATATGCTTCACTCCTTTTCTATATGATGACTTAGAATATACTGAGTATAACACAACACTTTTATATAAAAGGATAACATATTGTCGCAGTTTTCGTTATCAAACTTTTCAATATGAATCTAAGGAAACTATGACGCTTGGAGCGATGTACATTGATGTTCATTCAATATAAAAAGAACATCAGATACATTTATCTTAAGAAGTTAAGTAATGTCTTACTTAATTTTTATATGTTATGCTAGAAGGAAGGAGTGACATTATGAGGATGTATTACGAATTAACTTTTCCAATAGATAGATTTTCTTGGAAGAATGCTGCTTTGCAGCAAATTCCCCATGTTCCGCTTGCCGGAATTTTATGTAACGTTTCTTCCTGTGTGAATGGTCTTTTCATTCACACTTGCCTCGCCAGAGCGCACGCCCACGAAGTGGGATAGACAGTCTCTGACTGTCTATAAGTGCGCCCTTCTTCGTTTCACTACGAAGGGAATCACAAAAGTTCTTCTCCGGCATCTACAGAAAATCATTATAATATCTCACTCCTATCGAAATACGAACATCTATTTGTTATAATATTCGTATAGCAACTTGTATGGAATTCTTACAAGTTCAATCAGAGGAAACCAGAAAACCAAATGAAAGAAAGCAGAAGCAAATGCGGTTGAATTTCTGATAAAAAGGCTTAACAGATAAAAAACACCGACGTAAACGTATACTTTTCTGCAAATGGGGTACAAATTGTACCCCACTTCAAACGCAAAGTCTAAAAAGAAAGAACTACGGAGTGGTTGTTGTAAAAATTGCAACAACCACTCCGTAGTTCTTTGATAGCATAAATGCATTTCTTACAAAATTGAAAATTATTTACCAGAATCGACATATCTATGATAAAATAGAATTACATTGATGTGTCAATTGGCGCCATCAGGCTAAGCGCATGGCAAGTACAGAAAGAAGGCTCATAGAGATGCATGAGAAAAGTGAGATTGTATTATTTACAGATAATGATGTTTTGTTGGAAGTGCCCATCACTCCCGAAAGAGAAACAGTTTGGCTTACGCAAGACCAAATGAGCGAATTATTTGATACCGCACGTTCCTCCATAGCATATCATATTGGAAATATTTTCAAGGAAGGCGAATTAGATAGGGATACTTCTGTCGAAATTTTCGACGGAAGTGTAAATAAAGCATCCAGACCACCACAATATTATAACCTTGATGTGATTATTTCCGTTGGCTACCGTGTTAAATCAAAACGGGGAGTTGCATTTCGAAAATGGTCAAATTCTGTTCTAAAGCAATACATTTTACAGGGATATGCCGTCAATAATAATCGTATCAACCAACTCGGCGAGGTGATACGCATTATGAAACGGACAGAAAATTCATTAGACAGCAGACAAGTACTCTCGGTGATTGAAAAGTATAATACCGCATTAGAATTACTGGATTCCTATGACCATCAAAACATGAAACGTCCAAATGGCAATCATGCAACCTATGTTTTAACATATGAGGAATGCCGGGAAGTGATAGCCACTATGCGTTTTGGAGATGAATCGGAGTTGTTCGGGAAAGAAAAAGACGATTCTTTCAAAGGCAGTATTGGCAATATTTATCAGTCATTTGCAGGAGCGGAGATTTACCCATCCTTAGAGGAAAAAGCTGCAAATCTGCTTTATTTTGTAACTAAAAACCACAGTTTTTATGATGGTAACAAACGTATTGCAGCTACCATGTTTCTTTATTTTCTGGATAAAAACAATGCACTCTTTTATGACAATGAAAAACTCATTGATGACCATACGTTAGTGGCACTTACTATTATGATAGCTGAATCCAGACCAGAAGAAAAAGAAATGATGATTAGCGTAATCATGAATTGCATAACAACAACATAACCAAAACAATTCCGATTCCACCACTGGAAATCTCCTATAGATAAAGGACAAGAAATATCCTTATGACAATCAAACATGGGGCAGATGGATGTCCGGTCCGGCCACTATGCTGCAATCCTCCGGACTATCCCCCCTTACTCCCTCATCAACTCCACCGGAGTCTTAGACAATATCTTCGCCACCGGCAATACGCTGATTAGTGCATGGCACGCCACCAGCAGGGCTGACAGCAGGACTGCCGACCACAGAGGGAAATATACATATATTTCCAAGGAAGGGATAGCCGTCACATAGGAGACGATTCCCCAGCAGATCAGAACCACCGGACAGCACACACACAAGGAAATCCACGCCATTTCCAAGGCATATATCTTCATAATATCCCTCAACCGGATTCCCAACAGGCGATATACCGTCAACTCCTCCCATCTGCCCAGCACATTGGAGCGTACAGTGAAATATATCATCAGCAGACAGATCAAAACCATAGCCAGGGTTACTGCATGACTGATTCGAATGGTGGATTTATGTTCTGCTTGATATGCTTTCAACTGTTCCTTGCTGCTGTGGACAGCAGATATTTTCAAAGAACTATCTGCCATTTTGATATTTCTCTTAATCTCGCTGACTGCTGCGTCAGGATCCTCAGCATAAAACTTACAACGTCTTGCATTAATCACATATGTTTTTACGATTTCCTGAAGCATCTGTTCGGATACAACATAATCCACACCCAGGTCTTCTCTAAAATAACCTTTAATCTTGCAATTTCCTCCAAAATCATTGTTTATCTCATTTAGCAACTCCTCTTTCGGTTTCTCTCCCCCCTGTGTATCCAACAACTTTCCGGATACCAGAAACTGCCTTCCTGACAAGGGATATTTTGAATATTGTTGCAATCCTGTCTGCCGAAGCTCCTCTATCGTCATCACTTTGTAGCCATCATAGCTAAATCCCAGTATGGCACTATCACTGACATAGACAGTAGGCTCATCCGTTTTACTGACACCTACAATTGTAAACTCTGTCCCTCCGCTTGCCACAGTTGCTTTCAGATTCAGTACGGATTCATCCCTTTGAATCAGCTCCTTTAGAATATTTTCCTCATTGCGGCACCGTTGCAAAAGCCAGCGGTCCATTACAATCTCGTTTCTTTTTTCCGGCATCCTGCCACACTCCAAATCCTCCTCACCGATTTCCCTGAGAGAGACCGTGGAAAACCCATCCACCTTGCACAGAGAACCTTCCAACTGGGGATACCCTGCATAATGAATGTTCAGGGTAACATTTGCATCTGCCGAGATATCCGTATAGCCCTTTGTCAACAGCGCAGTCGTGTAGAAATCACCAGCCCGACTGACAAAGTATGTGCTGTTTTTCCCATTTTCGGGCTCCACCTTCAAAGTCACCATATGGGAATCTGTTTGCTGTACCGCCTGTCTATCAATGGAATTCTGCTGCAGCAAATCTGTCAATGTGACCATCAACAGTAAAGTTGCTATACCCAGTACGATATTCAGGATGATCCGTTTCCTGCCGAAATATTTCAGATTCATCTGCACCATCCGTAATAGTTTTTCCACACTCAGGGACTGATGCATGGTCAGCTTTCCGCCATGCCCGCCTGACAAGGAGTCCATGGAAAATTCTTCCTCCAGCTCCCGGATATCCTCCCAATCAGGACGTTTCCCCTCAATCATCTCACATCCGGCATCCTCCCCTGCCACAACGATTTCCGTCTCTTCCAACCCTTGAATGTAGATTTTGCCATCCTTCCATGCCATCTGCACTCTTCCATTGCGAGGCACTCCCTGCTCCTCAAACACCTGTATGTCCAATCCGTCAACAGACACTTCCTTCACAGTCATATCTTGAAGGTAAATGTGCCTGTGATCCAACCTACGGAGCATTCCGTCAGAAACATTCTCCTCATCCGACACCACTTCCCCATCTACCATCCGGATAATCCTGTCACCAAAGCATTGAACCATATCCGGTTCGTGGGACACCAATACCACCAGGCATTGCTTAGACACCATTTTCAGGATATTCATAACGCGAATCGTATTCTTTTCATCCAGATTGCCTGTGGGCTCATCCGCAAAGATTATGTCCGGATTCTTGACCAGTGCCCGGGCTATAGATACTCTTTGCTTCTGTCCACCGGAAAGATGGGACACCAGCTTATGTTTATATCTCTTCATGCCCACGGCATCCAGCACCGCATCCACCCGCTCCTGTACCTCATCCTCCGGCAGCGGGCATAGTTTCAAAGCAAGCTCCACATTGTACCCTACCGTCTGGTCAGCAATCAGATAATAATTTTGAAAGACATATCCTATTTTTTGATTCCGATATTGCTCCATACGATTATGCCCACAAGTCAGCACATGCTTTCCCTCATAGATTACACGACCCTTTTGAAAAACATCCAGCCCTCCTATGGCGTTCATCAGCGAAGTCTTGCCACAGCCGCTTTCTCCGGTAATGCATATCAGACCGCTATCAGGAAATTCCAGATTGATAGTTTTTAAGACATGATTCTCATTTTTCTTTCCCCGGTTATAATATTTCTCTATATTCTCTACTCGAATCATAACTATCCCCTCTTTCGTCACACTTATAATATATATTTCACCACTTTATATTCATGTCCCAAAAACCGGACATGTACACTGTGTCAGGTTCCCTTCAACGCTCTGGAGCGAACGAATGTCAGGGCAGAAGAAGAGGCACACAGTAAATTATACAAAAAGAATAAAGCTGCCCACGGCAGAGAATATGCCTGTATCACTTGTACATATCCCGAAACTCCCACCATTCCCATGATAAGTCCGCCACATCCCCCTATGACTATTGCCATCACTCCCAGTATCAACACCTCAATAAATATGATTTTTTTAACGGATCCAAGGTCCATCCCCAAAGAATGAAAGAGCTGATATCCTTTTCCTTTAACTTTTAGGAATGTGGAAAGTATAAACATCTGCATTCCGAACACCAGAACAAGTACCCCCACAGAAATCCCTAGAACTTTCAGACGTTCATACGCCTTTTGCTGATCGTACTCTGCCGTGCTGACCCGGTATGTACTCACCGCTTCATACCCTTTCTTTTGCAAGGTACGAATCGCCTTATCCGTCTTTCTGTAATCTGTCAAGTAAGCAGACACTTCCACTGAACCCCCTGCCATGGTATTTCCATATATTTTCTGATACATTTCCTCACTAACTTCAATAAAAAGTTCACTGTTTCCGTGAAAGCTAATTCCCATGAAGTCTCCGGTTTTTTTATCATATTTCTTTGCAAATGACACCTCCAGATCCTCCTGCCCTTCCACTTGTAACACACCCGGTCCCGCAAAGACAACATCCCGTTCTTCTCCCAGCTCTGCCATGACCTCCACCGGAATATCAACATCAGCGGCAACACGCACCTGATTCCCCTCCAGACCCTTAGCAACCACAGGCAAAAAAGATATCGTCCCCAAATAATCTTCTTTCTTTTCGCTATACGCATATTTCAAGGAAAACATTTCATCCTTTAATGGTATAGTAAACATTTCACATAGCTCGGAGGAAAAATAAGCCTGCTCCTCCTTCCCCTTCACAATTCCCGTCACCCGGAACACTTGACTGTATATTTCATCCCGCCCCCAGTTCCACTTGAATTGGAAAGAATAATTCACCTTTTCTCCCAGCTTTTTCCCTACAGCTTCTGTCACAACCACGTCATATCTTTTCTCCGGCAGATTTCCCTCCAGCAGTTCTCCATCTGATAGTACGGTTTCTGACACAACACAAGGCAGGGCGTATTCATCGTTAAACGCCTCTTTCCCATCTGTGGCGTAACTTGAAGTGTAACGGATTTCATTTGCATAGCCATACAAATCTGCTGAACGGATGTGACGACTGCCCCGAATCGTCTGTAAATCCTCTGCCTTTAACAATTCTCCATCCGACCTTTTCACCAGCAGACGGTCATCTTCGTCTTTCGTAAATATTTTATCATTATACTTTCTGGCAATATGGTCATCCGAGTAAGCGGATATCTGTCCTATAAACAGAAACGCTGCCAACGCAACCGCTGTCATGACGATAAGAAGGAAGAGGCTCCTCCCCCGCTGCATCCCCACATTTTTCCCCGCGAAAAAACATAGTTCCCGAAAAGTACATCTATGATTTTTCTCCTTCTCCACATGCGGAAGGTTTTCCGCTTGTGGAATCAAATCCGCACTGTCTTTTTCTCCTGCGGCACCTTTTTCCTCTGAGCCTTCACCCTCTATTACAGGACTTACATCCGACAGATTCTCCTCACGGAGATATACATCCGAGATTACCTCCCCGTCATGGAGAATAATCTGTCTGGTGGCATATTCCTTCACCTGACCGATATCATGTGTCACCATAATTACCAGTTTCCGGGCGGAAAGTCTTTTTAATATCCGAATGATTTCCATGCTGTTTTCCCGATCCAAGTTGCCCGTAGGTTCATCTGCTACGATGATATCCGTTCCCTTGGCAATGGCTCTTGCAATGGACAGTCGCTGCTTCTGCCCGCTGGAAAGATTTGACGCACGCCTCCCTGCCAGTTCTCCCAATCCCACCAATTCCAAACAGGCAGATGCCATCTCTCTGGCATCCCCTACCCCTTGGATATAGGATGCCGCCAGAATATTGTCCATGACAGAATAATGTTCGATTAACTGATAGTCCTGATAAACGAAACCAATCTGCTCCCTTCGATACCCTTCCCATTCCCTGTCTGTATACTGAAAGGTTGGGGCATCGTAGAAATACATTTCCCCACCGTCAAAGGGTTCCATGCCGCTAAGTCCATTCAAAAGAGTAGATTTACCGCTCCCGCTCTCTCCGGTCACTGCCACAAACTCCCCCAGGGCAAACGAAAGATTCACCTTTCGCAGAGCCTGTGTCACGGTGCTTTCCGAAATATAATATTTTTCTACATTTTGCAATCTTAATACTTCCCCAGCCATATCCAAACCTCCCTACTTGCTTTTATTATGAACGCATAATGCGATTTCCCCGGGAACCTTCGGTTTTCGGCGCTCGCCCGTCTCAATTTAGCCCCTAACCTTTCCGTCAGCTATCTCTATGGTCCTGTCACACTGCTCGGCAATCTTGGAATCGTGAGTCACTATCACAATGGTCTGACCGGACTCATTAATCTTCTTAAACAGCTCCATGATTTCCTGCCCCGTCCCTGAATCCAACGCCCCCGTAGGTTCATCCGCAAAAAGCACCTGCGGTTTATTAACTATCGCCCGTGCAATTGCCACCCTCTGTTTCTGCCCACCGGAAAGCTTTTTCACCGGCTTCCCCGCATACTCTCCCATCTGCACAGATTCCAGAGCGTCCTGTGCCGCTTTTCTTTTTTCCTTTCCCCTTTTATTTTTTCTTGCAAAATCCAAAGGAATCAACACATTCTGTATCGAGGTAAAATCTTCAATCAGAGCAAAATCCTGCATGACAATCCCAATCTTTTCGTTTCGAATCTTCGACATCTGCCCATCCGACATTTTATCAATTAACTGTCCGTCAAAAAAATACTGACCATTATCGTATTTATCAATAAATGCCATAATATGCAGAAGCGTAGACTTTCCTGCCCCTGACGCTCCCATGATAGCCACCAGCTCCCCCGGCTTGATATGCAGGGAGATACCTTTCAATACCTCACATCCATTTTCCTTATCCATATTATAGGATTTATTTAAATGCTTGATCTGTATCATAATCCACTCTCCTATCTTCCCAAATCTATGAGATGTTAATCTACACTATCCTCACGCAACACATCTTTTGCCGTCCTCCCCCGGATCTGTCCTGCTGCCACCAACAGGCTCATAAGTCCAAATAACAGGCACATACAGACACTACATAAAATCTGCCATGGTCCTATATAAATCACGGTATTTTTCAAAACTCCCGCTAACCGACAGATGCCGATACCCAGAAACGTTATCAGTAATATCCCTATCTCCAGGAAACACACTGCCCTGATATGCAGTCCGAAACATTCCCGCCAGGATAATCCGTTGATATAGTACACTGCGTAATGCCTCATTCCCTGTCGTAGCATGATTGCCATATTGCACGCCGTAGAAAGAATTGTCATAATCACCAGAGTCACCAAAACCGGCAACAATGTCTTTACCTGCTCAAAAATATAACTTATACTGTTGTTCTTGATCTTCTCATAATTGTCAGAAGACAAAACCAAACCTTGCGTCATGACATACTCCTCATTCTCACTGATCTGCTCGCTGTCCTCTGTATTCCACGATAGAAATGACAATCCACTCATAATCGTAAACCATCCCGGCGCCTTCGCCATCTTATAACGAAATAATTCATCCTGCAGCCCGAAAATGTACATACTTTCCTCAAAAGAGCCACTATAATTCCAAAAAAGGGTTCGGTAATCCTCTGTGTCGGGTGCTGCATTGCCTTTCCCAAGTATGGCGGCTCCATCCCGAATGACTCCCACCACCTTCAGCGCAATCTGATGTTCCCCTTCATAATCCTCCTCACCATCTTCCATCATTTCGCTAATCATATCCGCTTTCATATAGAGCGAATCTCCCACCCGGTATTTCCCCTGGGCTCCTCCCTTTTGTGCGATTACCACCTCTAACTCTTCACTTTCCACGTCACTGTCCCGAAACCAACGACCATCTGCCAGGCTGGGAGTGTGGCATTTCCACAGTGCATCGTCATATCCGGTCATGACGATGGGCTGCTCATCTCCCTCTATCTCATATGCCCACTTATAACAGGCAGCCACAGTACCATGAGGCAGGCATTCCCGCGCCTGCTCGGCTGTCTGGACAAGATCCGAGGCATCTGTATGTTGTAGATTCATTACATTTCCTACCATCCCATTCCCTGATAACAGTTTCTCTACCTCGTGATATCTGGAATACCGGGACATGATTACGGAAACCATGGAGATCAGCACCACAAATACTACCACTGTCTGAATAAAAATGAGCAGTACCATTATCGGATGCTTCCACAACTCACAGATTGCATATTTCCACTTCATGACATGTTCTCTCATTCTTCCCCACCCCCAATCTGCATCTTTTCATCATGACTCATGTTGTACATGATCATTCCGAATAAGATGGCAATAGAACTGACATAATACAGTAAAAATAACACCAGATATACCTTAAAGGGATAGCTTTTGCTGATATAACTAAATTGACGGTTCACATAGCTTAAAAATACTTTCCCAAAGAAAACAACTGCCATGACATAAACCGGTACCGTCATAAACAGGCATTCCACAACATACATCAATACCCCACGCAGTTTACTCAGCCCGCAAACCCGGAGTATCCTGATCTCCTCTTTTCGTTTCTGCAGGATATACCGATACATAATGGCAAAATTCAAAGCCGAGATCACAGAGATCAAAACAGCAACCAGAATCATCGTATTGTACATATAAATCGTATCTACGTCCGGAAGCTCCGGTTCCCTAACCTCCCCGTGTTCTCCCAGATAAATCTCTGTCCATTCCTTTAATTCCTCATATTCCACACTGGTCACCGGATGATTAAAAGTAAACTCAATATATTCCGGCACCGGAGTATCCTCATCCACGGCTGTAAGAGGAACCACCGGCAAATCCGGAAATTTATGTATCCCGATTATCCTGTATTGTTTTCCGTCTATGGTCAAATATTGTCCATCCGGGGAAGTGATACTCTCCGTATACGATGGCACTGCTTCACTCTGACGCTCAGCGGTAAAGGCAACCGGCATTCCCTTCTTATATTCTTCCTCCGAAAAATATCGCCCTCCTCCCCATGAACCAAGGTTCTTTGAATTATTAAAGAAAAATTCGGACGGGACAATCTGATTATCTTCCACATTGAAATTAAAATCCAAAAAATGATCAGCCAAATACGCCTCCAGATTAACATTGACCAAATTTTTCTGATAAATCTCAGGCAGATTTTCCAATGCCTTTTTCACCATTCCTACCGTCAAATAATCTTTTCCCTCTTTCCTGCGAATCTTATACTCTCCCGCCTCCTCATCTTCATCGTATATTTCATAATCATCCGTAATAGATACAGAAATCCAGTCCTGCTCCCCACTTGCCGACTCCCTCTGAACCATATAGGACTGATACAAGGCATAGGAAAAATGGAGCAAAAGTGCTGATGAAAAGATAGACAGAAAAGCAAACAAAAAAACAAGCTTTTCATTTTTGATGAATAGATAAATGTTTCTGAAAATGTATTTCATTCAAATCCCCTCCCCAAAGCATAGCGGCAAATATCTAAACAGGATTCAGATAGAAGCCGTTATGCTAAATAAACCCCCAATAAAAGTATGTTGTCATAATACTTAAGTTAAATATATAGTATTTTGGCAAAATAAAAAACATAGCTTATGCTATGTTTTTTATGGCAAATATTAGTTGATATTAGATTTTTTAGTGTAAAAAATATTGAATTTTTAAATGATAATTTCCCCTTTCTTCATTTCGTGTACGGTATCACAAAGTATCTCAATATCTTCCTTATTATGAGATGCCAGAATGATATTTTTTCCCTCCGCTTTCAACCGGAGCATCACTTCCCGCATCTGCTCTACACCGTCTATATCCAGTCCGTTAAACGGCTCATCCAGAATCAAAATAGACGGATTTTCCATGATTGCCTGTGCAATTCCCAGACGCTGTCGCATTCCCAGGCTGTACTTTTTCACGGAGCGTTTTAGTTTGGGCTCCAAGCCCACTAATTCCATGCATTCCTTGATTTGTTCTACCGTAATATTCTTATTCAGGTCTGCCAACTGCTTCAAATTTTTCAGTCCGCTGTAATAGGGGATAAACCCCGGCGTCTCGATGATTAGTCCCATTTCTTTTGGGAAATCCATATCTTTTCCCACCAATTTATCATTTACCCGGATTTCTCCCTCTGTGGGTCTGACAAATCCGGAAATACATTTCATCAGCATCGTTTTTCCACTACCGTTTCTTCCTATAATGCCATGAATCTGTCCATCCGCAAATTCTGCATTGATGTCCTTTAAAATCTGTGTTTCCTTTATTTTTAACGATACATTTTTCAACTCAATCATACTTATCCTCCCTCACATTATTCTATATCTGTAATCTTACTGAAACTAAGCTTCCTTCCCTTGAGATATGCACCGCAGCACAGAAGGAGAATCAGTATCAAAAAATACCAATAAGAAGCCTGCATGCTGCAATGCATTTCCCGGTAAAAATCCGTGTAGTGTCTGGAAACAATGGCATGTGCTGCAGGTAACAGCCACATGACCGACACACTAAAATACGACGCCCCTGCCCCAAGCACTACCAAAAGGGCTGACACAATCAGTCCAATCACTCTTTTTCCGAAAAACTTTCCAAACATCATGATGACACCCAGCAGATAGAAATAGGCAAACATCAAAAAGCTGCTCCTGACTGCTACCACAAAGGGAGTCAGCTGAAAATACAGATTGGGCGGTATCAGATCCGTCAAAAATCTACTGGAGCCCTCCGGAAGACGCTGCGCTGCCTCTGTGATCACATTACTCCATCCGTTGTACCAGAATCCCACATCAAGCAGAGGAATCACCATGCCGGCAAAAACAATGGCGAGAACGGTAATGTCTGCCAAAAACAGAAACAAAAGCTGTCCGGTTATCCAGTTTCTCCTTCCACAGCGGTGCAACAAAAACACCATATTGTAATCCATCTTCGGAAAATCCGAAACCAATACCAAAAATAAAACCGGAAGAAAGGCAAGAAATACAGGGGAATTACAAAGCCCGATGTATCCTTCCAGAAGATTCAGCGGTTCACCCATCATAGCCGCCCGCTCTTTTAACGGCTGCAGCACCATAACATACATCAGGATTAGAATACATCCCAGCACGATCATTCGTGAGTTGAGCAGCCATTTAACGTATTCGTTTTTTGCTATCTTAGTAACCTGCATCGCACCCTCCTATTCCCCGCAATCATTTCTGCGATTTAGATACACGTAATATATCAGAAACATAACTGCCAGTGAAACAAGTGCCCGTCCTCCCTCCACAAGCACCTCCCGACCGGATTCGGCTATATTCAGATAATCTCTTGAAAAGAAATATTCCGGAATCGTTGATAAGGTTTCCAGCCCCTCATGTCCTCTTAAGAATCTTGCAATGGAAGACATGGCAACATCCCAAAAATAACTGAACATAAACGGCAGACAAATCACAAAATAAAAGTTACCCGTAAATGAGCTGATAATCATTGCGGGAATGACCGAAAAAGCACCATAAACAAATATCCCTATGTACACTTTGATAAAATCCAGAACCCTGCCTTCCGGAGTGTGCCCGAACATTTCCAACACTTCGGCATCAATCTGAGGAATCGTCAATGCCATAAATACATGAAATAATACTGCCACGAACAGCAACATGAATGCACCGGTCAGCATTCCCGCAATCCATTTACCCCAGTAATATTCCCTGCGCGATTTCCTACTCATATAAAGACGTTTATAACCGCTTTGTGCTTCCGTATGCAAAATCTGTATCATGGGAAGCGCAGATATGACAGGAACAAACAAAGTGACATATCCGCTGAAGGTATTCCGAAGTGCCACAGCTTTCAAAAGCTGTGGCTCCTGCGCCATCTGACTGCGGCTCATGTCCTGTAATATCTGTACGATTGTAGCGCCACTGCCATCACCCATGACAATTTCCGAAAAAAAACATAACCCAAAGGTAAAACAGACCCCCAGCACAAACCAGATACTGCACACCATACGAATGAATTCTTTTTTCAAGATAATCCCCCCTTGGCACATGCAATGCTTACATACTAAAAAACATCACACAATGCATTCTTTCAGCATAAATTTCCCTCTAAATATTATTTGCAGACGTGATAAGCTTTCCATCTCAGCCTGACTCCTATTATCTTAAAACTGTGCATTCTGTGTAATCGAAAAGCTTTCCATATATGTAACTTCTCCCGTTACCATATCCACATAAATCATTTTCCTGGGCCATGGCTCATCCTCTAACTCTACCTCTATTGGCTGATAATCCAGAACAAACGTCCAGACCGGTCTCACTGTCGCAGGGGTTCCCGGCGACTCCTTAGATACATGTGCCTGCAGAACCTCCTCCTCTGTCAAATCGGATTTGAGCACATATTTCATATCAATATCTACAATGCTGTATTTCTGACCACCGGACATTTTCTCCTGGGCTAACAAAACTGCCTGTTCCAGACCAATCAGTTTGTCATTATGCACCTCATCTTTTACCACATCATAGCTATTGCCCTCATTCACAAAAAAGGAAAGCTCGTTTTTATGTTCCATCACCACAGTCAGAATATTTTGTATATAATAATTCTCATCATCACCAAGAAAACGTACGTCATCAAAGGGCATTCCCTTATAAAACTTACAGACATCAAAATAATAGTAATTCCCCTTGTTTTCTGCCGTACATATATAAACTGTTTTTACCTGATAGGTATATTCCGGTTCCAGCACTGCCCAGTTTTTATTACACCAGTCATTCACAAAATCTACAGCTTCCCGGATAGAGACCTTTTCCCCGTCTATTTCATATACGGTGTCCATGTGTTCGTTCCAATCCACATGGCAGACTACCGGATGACCATTGACACTGACGGGATTTAACTCTGCATTCTTCCTGGAACACGCCAGAAATCCATTGTCGGCAACTTCCGCGTCATCTACGTCTTCCTCATTACGATTAAAAGCGAAGAGTCCCGGAACGATGCCTATCCATGCCGGATCGTCTTCTATGCGCTCAATCTGCTCCCTATACTTATCGCTCCCAAAAAAAGCATGACAGATATCCCCTAATTTCTCCTTGGAGCCAAACGATTCGGCAACCGTAAGGGAAAGTACCGATACCGATTCCGGCTGTTCCAAATGCACCGTATCTCGAAACTCCAGATTCTGATATGTTTTATTCAAAATCTCGTCCTGATTGTCAAGAATATGGTCAATGGAAACATATTTGATATCTGTTTCTTCCACATCCTCCGCCCGCTGATAGTTCTTTGACTTCTCTTTCACGTCCTCCGGTACCTTCTGACAGCCACTGACTATCAGAATGATACCGATACATAAAATAAAATAGAAACTACCCCTCAATAAACCTCTGTTTTTTATCATCGACCCCTCTCCCTTCTATATTATTACTATCTTTCTGTGATTCCTCAAACACATTGTCTCTTTCGACAGTCGTGTCTTTCTGCCCGCATCCAACAGATGTCGAGCTAATCAGAAATAGTCCAATCAATAAGTACACCTGTTTCTTAAATGAGTTTTTCATTTTAACCCCCCTATTCTGTAGCCATTGTTTTCAATATCATAACTCAGACCAGCGTTTACGAAAAAAGAAAGTTCATTTGATTTTTGACATCGTGCCCTCTCTCCTTTTTCTTTTCCTGTTCTGTCGCATTCAGTATATCATATCCCCTGTGCACGATTTCTGCACATACTGCGAACGAAGTTCTCACAAGATAAACGCTGCTCTATGCGTTTATCATATCATAAACTATATTAAATATTTATTAAGTTTCCCTTATTTATCCCTTATTGTTTGTTTTATTCACCCCTTCCAAGTTTGTTAGGTGGATAGGTTTTGTCAGAACCGCCTCCTTCTTTTTTGCATAATAAAAGGACCATGCTTTTCACATGATCCTTGGTATTCCATTTTAATCAAGTCCCTTTATACAACAATCTCATATTTTAGAATCATTTCTTACCCTTCGGCGCATAATCTTTCATCTCCGGAATCGCTCCCCCGGACACCGCCCAGAGATACAGACTCGCCACACTGCCATAGGGACTATAGCGCCTCCGATATTTCTCGAACAACTTCTTATCAATACGGCGATGATGGTATACCATGCGCAGTCCTCTCTGGATTGCCAGATCATCAAAACTGAGGATATCCTGTCTCTGCATACAAAAGAGCATGATCATCTCTGCCGTCCATTTACCGATACCCCGCAGAGCAGACAATTCCCTTATCACTTCCTCGTCTGATTTTTCATACAGACCGGCGATATCAAATTCACCCGCACATATTTTCCTAGCGAAATCCTTAATATATTCCGCTTTGCGAAAACTGATTCCCACAGTCTGCAGTTCATCCTCTGTCGCCTGATGAATCCGTTCCGGAGTCACCTCCCCAACACGCTCAAGCAGTCTCTGCCAAATAGTCTCCTGCGCCTTCATGGATATCTGCTGCCCCACGATACTGTGTACTACGGCTGCAAACAAATCACTATGTACCTCACGGTCAATATGACCAATCCTTGCAATTACTTCGGCAAGCCGCTTATCCTTCCGGGATAAATAATCCGTTGCAGCATTATCATATTCAAAATACATTTTCCTCTCCTATCTGCCCCAAAACATACTCTACAAGACAAGAAAGTGTGTTTCGCAGTCTCTTACAAAATCCTTCACTGTATACGAAACACACTTTACTATATTTATTTCATCTCCAATTCAATAGGGCAATGGTCAGAACCCATGACCTCCGTATGAATTTTTGCATCCACCAATCTGTCCCGCAGGGCTTCGGATACCAGGAAATAGTCAATACGCCACCCGGCATTTTTTGCCCTGGCTGAAAAACGATAGGACCACCAGGAATAAACTCCCTCTGTATCCGGATAAAAGTGACGGAAGGTATCAATGAAACCGGAATCAAGCAATTCCGTCATCTTGCCACGCTCTTCATCAGTAAAACCGGCATTCTTACGATTTGTCTTAGGATTTTTCAAATCAATTTCCTGATGGGCGACATTCATATCTCCCGTTACTACAACCGGTTTCTTTTCTTCCAGTCCCTTCAAATAGGCACGGAATGCATCCTCCCATTCCATGCGGTAATCCAGTCTCTTTAATTCATTCTGAGCATTGGGAGTGTACACTGTCACAAAGTAAAAGTCATCGTACTCTGCCGTGATGACACGCCCCTCTTTGTCATGCTCCTCCACTCCGATTCCGTTCACCACAGAAAGAGGCTTTTCCTTGGAAAAGATAGCTGTGCCGGAATATCCCTTTTTCTCCGCATAGTTCCAATACTGATAATATCCCGGCAAATCTAAATCCAACTGTCCCTCCTGCATTTTACTTTCCTGAATGCAGAAAATATCCGCATCTGCCTCCTTAAAATACTCCAAAAATCCCTTGCCCACACAGGCACGGATTCCGTTTACATTCCAAGAAATAAATCTCATCTGTACTTCCCTTTCACTCGTTCATGCCCTTCCTGACTTCTCCACCAAAAGAAGCCAAAGACGTATTTACAATCCTATAGCAAAAACTGACGCCTACAGTGTATCAATAAACCGCATAAAGCCATCCTCACCCTCGGATGTATTTTTGTACACTCCGGCATGCTCCAGCACTTTCTTAAACACAATACCAATTTCCGTCCGGATAATTTCATCCACATTATCTTTTGTGATGGCATCATACTTCTGCAAAAATTCCTCTACCCAATCGGCATGTTTTTGCAAATCTTCATCGCTGCTGATATCCTTGCCTCCTACGATAAATTCCGCCAGACGACGCATCTCCTCTTTCAAACGTGCTGGCAGCACGGCAAGACCCATTACCTCTATGAGACCGATGTTTTCCTTCTTTATATGATGTAGCTCCTGATGAGGATGATATACCCCCAGAGGATACTCCTCCGTGGTAATATTATTACGCAGAACCAAGTCCAGTTCAAATTTGCCGTCTCTCATTCTGGCAATTGGCGTAATGGTATTGTGTGGCTCGCCATCTGTTTCCGCAAAGATGAATGATTTCACGTCCGTATATCCTCTCCATGTATCCAGAATATGGGACGCTAACTTCACCAGCTTTTCCGATTGTGCGTGACGAATCCGTATCACAGACATAGGCCACTCTACGATTCCTGCCTCAATATCTTCATAGCCCTTGATGGTAATTTCTTTACGGATACCGGCTCGCTCCATGGCAAACTCATAATGCCCACCCTGAAAATGCTCATGCGCCAGAATAGAGCCACCCACGATAGGCAAATCTGCGTTGGAGCCCACAAAGTAATGCGGGAACTGACGAACGAAATCCAACAGCTTACGGAATGCCGACTCATCAATCTTCATGGGAATATGTTGCGTATTAAACAGGATACAGTGCTCATTGTAATACACATAAGGAGAATACTGTAATCCCCACTTCCCTCCGTCGATAGTAACCGGAATGACACGATGGTTCTGTCTCGCCGGATGATTTACCCGACCGGCATAACCCTCGTTTTCCCGACACAACAGGCATTTGGGATAAGCACTCTGGGGTGCATTTTTTGCCGCTGCAATCGCCTTAGGATCCTTCTCCGGTTTGGACAAATTAATCGTTACATCCAACGTGCCGTATTCCGTATCTGCTGTCCACTTCATATCCTTCTTGATGCGGTAACGGCGAATGTAATCCGTATCACAGCTAAATTTGTAATAGAAATCCGTGGCTTCCTTCGGAGATTTTTCATATAAGTCCCAAAATTTACTGATAACAACAGATGGTGCCGGAACCAATGCGCTCATCAGCTTCGTGTCAAACAAATCCCGATACACCACGCTGTTTTCCGAGAGGACACCACTCTCATAAGCCGTGTCCATCAAATCCGATAATATTTCTTCCAGCTCTCTCTCCGGAAGGGAGTCTTTCGGCTCCACATACTCATCCAACTGCATGATCTCTAACAGGCGATTAATGGTAAACACCTTATCTTCCGGTGCTACCAGACCGGTCTTTTCGCCATATGCTACTAATTCCCCAATCAAAATACTGCTATCCTTCATAAGCACCTCCTTAACAAACCTTCCACCTTCAGTTATCTCATTATACTTTCTAACGAACCTTATCACCCTTCTTCTCTATCATATGGTTTACTGCGTGCTCTAACGCATCAATGGAGGCACGGATAATATCCTCATCACTGCTCACACCCCAGTAAAGTTTTTTCTCATCCTGCGTAATTCCTACGTACGCCATAGCCTTTGAGGAAGAATTTTTTGATAAGGAATGCTCCTCATACACGTCTAATGCATAGCTGATTCCCAAATAATCCTTGATGGCGTTGTTCACGGCATTGAGTCTGCCATTTCCCTTTGCCTCAACCACTTCTTTGATTCCGTCCTTCTCAAAGGAAACCTGAGTAGTAATGCCGTCTTTCTGCTGGAAATGTACCTCCGTAATGGCAAAACTGCGTTTCGGATTTCTGTAGGTATCTTCAAACACCTTTAACATTTCCTCCGGGCTCAACTCCGCATGGGCATGGTCGGATACCCCTTTCATCAGATACCCTACTTCCTCCCGCATTTTGTCCGGGAGCACGATTCCGAAATTCTGTTTCAACACATAGGAAACACCACCTTTACCAGACTGGCTGTTGATACGGATGACATCCGAATCATACGTTCTTCCCACATCCTTCGGATCAATAGGAAGATACGGCACCGTCCATAAATTCTGATTCTTCTCCTCGCGGTACGCCATTCCCTTGGAAATCGCATCCTGATGGGAACCGGAAAAAGCCGTAAACACTAATTCTCCGGCATAGGGCTCTCTCTTAGATACCTGCATTGCCGTCAAACGCTCATAGGTGTCGGCAATTTCCTGCATGTTGTGAAAATCCAATTTAGAATCCACACCGTGGGAATGCATATTCATGGCTACAGTCACTAAGTCCAGATTACCGGTGCGCTCACCGTTTCCGAAAAGCGTTCCCTCCAAGCGGTCAGCCCCGGCTAACACGCCAAGTTCCGCCGTTGCAACTCCAGTACCACGGTCATTGTGGGGATGAAGTGAAAGCACCACATTGTCACGGTATTTCAAATGTTTGCTGACATATTCAATCTGACTGGCAAACACATGAGGCATAGCATTCTCCACTGTCGCCGGAATATTGATAATTGCCGGTGCATCTGCTTGAGGCTCCCATACATCTAACACAGCATTGCACACTTCTACAGCATAGTCTACCTCCGTACCATGGAAGCTCTCCGGACTGTACTCAAAACGGAAATTTCCCTTTGCCTCTGCAGCGAGTTCTTTTAAGAGCTTTGCACCGTCCACGGCAATCTGTTTAATTTCCTCCTTGGACTTGCGGAATACCTGTTCACGCTGTGCCACAGATGTGGAGTTATATACATGAACAATGGCATTTGGCGCACCATCCACTGCTTCAAAAGTTTTGCGGATAATGTGCTCTCTCGCCTGGGTCAACACCTGAACCGTCACATCATCCGGAATTAATTTTCGGTCAATGAGTGTCCTTAAGAAAGTAAACTCCGTCTCTGATGCAGCGGGAAATCCTACCTCAATCTCCTTAAAACCGATTTCAATCAACATCTTGAAATATTCGATTTTTTCCTCCAGACTCATCGGCTCGATTAACGCCTGATTTCCGTCTCTAAGGTCTACGCTACACCATACAGGCGGCTCATCAATGGTATCCTTGTGAATCCATTCATAGCAATCCTCCGGTGGCATAAAATAACTTTTCTGATACTTTTCAAATCCTTTCATGTCAAACCTCACTTTCCCGGCTCCCCTTTGAGCCTTTCTGACGAATGCCCTGAGAACATTTATCTTTAGGAAGAGCAGCATCCCTGTCTCGCGAATAGTTTCCTATAAGTAAAAAAAAACGCCTCTATACATAGATAGAGACGGAATATCCGCGGTACCACTCTTATTCATGAAAATCATGCGCTCACAGGTACATCAACAACGTGTCAATACCTTTCCCCTATAACGGTGGGACTCCGTCCAAGTCTACTCTGCGTTCAACCGGCTGCTCCGAGACCAGTTCTCCGTTTCACTTCCACTGTTTCGCATCAACCAACAGCTTTCTGCATTCCGTTCCACAGATACTACTCCTCTTCATCGCATTTCCATGGCTATCATAACACAATCTATTTCATTTGAAAAGCCCTAAATTACATTTAAATAATAAAACCAAGCTGAAAAGGCATTGCATTCTCCCTAAAGTTGTGTTAGTATAATGCTTACCACACTATATATAGTGTTTTTTCTTTCCAATACATACCATATCATGAACATAATATACGGAAAGACAGGTACGTTTCCGCTGATTATCCTTTTGCCCGGCATGATGGCATCAAAGATAACAGCAACATACAGAAAGGGGGATTTCCCTATGAAAATCATGAAGCGAAGCGGTATTGAAATGGAATTTGATGTTTCAAAGATTACTGCTGCCATCACAAAAGCCAACCATGAGGTTCCTGCTATCGACCAACTATCCGAGGAGCAAGTCAAAGAAATATCTGCCAATGTAGAAAAAATTTGCGAGGATATGGGACGAACCCTTACTGTCGAAGAAATTCAGGATTTAGTAGAAAATCAGATCATGAATAAGCGCGCCTTTGTACTGGCACGCAAATATATCACTTACCGTTATACCCGTGCCCTGGTCCGCAAAGCCAATTCCACAGACGAACAGATACTCAGTCTGTTAGATTGTAATAATGAAGAAGCAAAACAGGAAAACTCCAACAAAAACCCTACGGTAAACAGCGTACAGCGGGACTATATGGCTGGTGAAGTGAGTAAAGATATCACAAAGAGATTCCTATTACCGGAAGATATTGTGGAAGCACACGAAAACGGCTTGATTCATTTCCATGATTCGGATTACTTTGCCCAATATATGCACAACTGCTGTCTGGTCAATTTGGAGGATATGCTCCAAAACGGCACGGTGGTCAGCGAGACAATGATTGACCGTCCCAAGAGTTTCTCTACCGCCTGTAATATTGCCACCCAGAGTATTGCACAGATTGCCAGCTCCCAATACGGCGGACAAAGCATCAGCCTGGCTCACCTGGCGCCCTTTGTGGATGTCAGTCGCCAAAAATTCCGCCGTCAGGTAAAGGAAGAATTTGAACAAACCGGACTCCTCTGTTCCGAAGAGCAGATTAATGAAATCGCAGAGATACGCGTGCGTGACGAAGTAAAGCGTGGCGTGCAAATGATTCAATATCAGGTAATCACGCTGATGACAACTAACGGGCAGGCGCCTTTTGTCACGGTATACATGTATCTTAATGAAGTTCCCGAAGGACAACTGCGGGATGATTTGGCAATGGTCACAGAAGAAGTACTCCGCCAGCGCATCCAGGGCGTAAAAAATGAAAAAGGTGTATACATTACGCCTGCATTTCCGAAACTGATTTACGTTTTGGAGGAGGATAACGTTCGCCCGGGAAGCCGCTATTATGAGCTTACCAGGTTGGCTGCCAAGTGTACTGCTAAACGCATGGTGCCGGATTACATTTCCGAAAAAATCATGCGTGAGCTAAAGGACGGTAACTGCTACCCTTGCATGGGATGCCGCTCCTTTTTATCTGTATACCACGACGAAGAAGGAAAGCCCAAATTCTACGGACGATTCAATCAGGGCGTTGTCACCATCAATTTAGTGGATGTGGCATGCTCCTCCGGAAAAGATATGGATAAATTCTGGAAAATTTTCGATGAACGTCTGGAATTATGCTACCGGGCACTTATGTGCCGCCATAAACGATTGTTAAATACTCCCTCGGACGTTGCTCCTATCTTATGGCAATACGGAGCTCTCGCCCGCTTGAAAAAGGGAGAGAAAATTAATAAACTGCTGAAAAACGGCTACTCTACGATTTCCCTGGGCTATGCAGGGCTCTGTGAATGCACCCGATACATGACTGGACTAAGCCATACAGATCCAAAAGCAACTCCTTTCGCACTGAAAGTGATGCAGCACATGAACGATGCCTGCGAAAAGTGGAAAGCGAAAGACAATATTGGTTTTAGTGTCTATGGTACGCCATTGGAGTCCACCACCTATAAATTCGCCAAATGCCTGCAGAAACGCTTTGGTCTGATTGAAGGTGTGACAGATAAAAACTACATTACGAACAGCTATCACGTGCATGTGACAGAAGATATCAATGCCTTTGACAAGTTGAAATTTGAATCCCAGTTCCAGAAATTGTCTCCGGGCGGTGCCATAAGCTATGTGGAAGTACCCAATATGGAAAATAATCTGGATGCGGTTCTGGATGTTATGGAATATATTTACGAAAATATTATGTATGCAGAGCTTAACACAAAGAGCGATTACTGCCAGAGCTGCAGCTATACCGGGCAAATTCAAATCGTCAGCGATGATCATGGAAAGTTGATTTGGGAATGTCCAAATTGTGGAAATACAGACCAGGATCAGATGAATGTGGCAAGACGTACCTGCGGATATATCGGAACTCAATTCTGGAACCAAGGACGTACACAGGAAATCAGAGAGCGAGTGTTACATTTATAAAAAGTGCTATACCGGAAAATCGTTTTTCCCCTTTACCGGAACGGGGTTGTGTATGCAAATATATCGCTTACACAACCCCGTTCTTGACAATACTCATTCCTCTCTGCTCTCCAAATCTTTGTTCAGCGCATCCAGGTAATGAATGAAAATCTGATTGGAAATGGAAATTTGAAAAGACTGATCCAGTTCTTCCCGCAGAAAGCTTTTTCTTCCACCTTCTTTTGCCCGAACCCAAAAACGTTTCACATCACGAAACGGCACATAATAATAGATGTCCACCTCCTTGAAATAGATAATCAAGAAAGCAATCCCCTCCTGCCGTTCAAATTCCTCCATATAATCCATCTGATGCTCATGGATATTTTGCAGTGCAAAACGCTCCCCGGCACATTCCTTGGCATCAAAACAAACAGGCACTCCCTGCACGTTTCCTATATAATCCACTGTACTTTTCTGCTCAAAATATGCCAGTGTTATATGCCGGTGCTGCTTGTCAATTTCAATCGGTGTAATCGGGGTAGGGATTTTCTGTACAAGTGCCAGATGCTCCCGTCTGTACTGCTCGTTCGTCATATTTAACGCCTCTTCCAGCATCGAACCGCGAAGTCCTCTGGAATTCCATGATGGCATACTTTCACTCCCCTTCCGGTAGTTTCATCTCCAGTTGAATCAAAATCTTGATAAAATGCTCCGGCAAATCTGCCTGCCATACCATATCAGAAGAAAATAATGTACTCTCCTCCGGCAGATGCAATTCCCATGCATGCAGCAATTGCCAGCTCTGTCCGAACTGTTTCCTGTCAAACTCTGCGAAATATTTTGTGCTGTATTTGGCATCTCCGACTAAAGGATGACCTATACTTGCTAAATGCGCCCGAATCTGATGGGATTTCCCTGTTATCAAGTGAACGCGCAGCAGTGTAAATTCCTCGCCCTGATAATGCCCCCACTGTAGCGGTTTGTAAGCTGTCACAATCTTTACCGGCTCTTTGTTTCCGCTTTTTCCTTTGCTGCCACTTTGTTCAGTTAGTTTGTATTTATCTGTCCTCTCCACACTGACGGAAACTGTATTGCTGTCCTCATCTTTTGAAAGATAACCTTCCAACCGCTGCTCATCCTTCAATACTCCGTGTACAATGCACAAATAATATTTTCGGACCTTCCTCTCCTGAAACAAACGGTTCATTGCCTGCAAACTGCGTATGCTCTTACCGGCTACCACAAGTCCTGTCGTATTTCTGTCCAGTCGGTTACAAATACCCGGTCGAAAGGTGTCACTATCCCCCTCTTCACTCAGATAATCCTCAATCATTTCCACTAACGATACGTCATCCTTGTCCGATTTTTGGGACAGAACTCCCATAGGCTTATTGACAACAAGGACATGACTATCCTCATAGACAATATCCAAACTCTCGGAAAAATGATTTCCATCCGGGGCGGCAAAATGTTTTTTCTCTGCAGTCCCCCGAAATTTCTCTATCGTATCTTCTGCCAAAAACATCTTCACCACATCATCTTTCCGGATTCTCTCTGTTCCGGTTGCCTTCTTTCCGTTTAAGACTATATTTTTCTTGCGGAGCATTTTATAGAAGAAGCTTTTCGGTGCCACTGGCATATATTTTTGTAAAAAACGATCCAGCCGTTGCCCTTCTTCCCTGTCTGTTATGGTTATCTCTCTCATACTGTGTTTTCACTCCTACACACTTTATTTAAACAATCAACGACATTAGATACGATCGAACGTGTTCCTCCTCTTCCTTCTCATTTTCACTCATTGCGCTCTCCGGCACAACGTCGGATAGCTCCCTCAAAAACTTTTTCTCCTGCTCCACTATTTTCACCTTGTATCCTGTGCCCCAGTTGGCTACCCCCTTAGACAGATACTCCCGCACATACGATATTTCCTGTTTCCCATTTCCCAGCAAGGCTATGACCTGCTTGTTTCCCACTGCCATATAATCCAAATGCATAATCTTGTCCGGGGAAGTAATGACCAAGTCGGTCAGCAATTCCATCCCCTCCGGGACAACCGCACACACCTTATCATATTGTTCTTTTGATACAGAGGCATAAGGAACTATTACGATAAATCCTACAATTTGCTTCACAGTGGGAAGTACACCCAGCACTGCGATAACCGTAAATATATTCTGTCTGGACATATGGTTTAAGAAGAGTCCCAGCACATAAATACCAATAGCTACTGCGGCATATATCACGGTAAACAGTGCTGTTTTTTTCTTCTTTGCCCTTATATAACCATACTCTCCGCGCTTCGCTCCCATAACTTTTCCTCCTGTATCTATATCCTCACTGCATCCTCCATCCGGCATAATACTTGTTTTTTACAGTCCCATTTCCGGTGTATTTTCCCCAGCCCAAGGCAAATCCATCTACACAGAGCAGCACATAACCGTCTGTCAAATCCATCCGCTCCTCACCCTCAACTGCCACATCCTGTATCGTCTCCCCTTTTAGATATCGAATGACCCTGATATCATCAACAGGCAGATTAATTCGAGGAAATACCGTGGTATCTGAAAGTGTTAATGCGAATTGCACAGAGGGCTCAAATCTCTTTTTGCAATTCCCCACGATAAGCCCGGTCTGTATGCAACGCAGTCCCTGTAAATACCGGGCAATCTCCCCTTCCAGTATGGCAGTATCTTTTTTTACTACTATATTACTATCTGACAATCCGAAAAGGCTTGTCCAACGTTTTGTTTCCTTCGGAATATCCAAAGCGGAGTTACAGTCACGTCTCCTTTTGACCAACATATCCTGACCGGAGTTACAACCATGTCTCTTTTTTTTCGGTATACCCTGAACATAACTTTGGCTTGTTTCTATGTTATCAACTTGACTACCGGAAAATTTCTGTACACCATTATCACATGCCTTCTCACCGGAATCCTCACCTTTCTGCAAAAGTACCGCAAAATGTCCTTCTCCGGCAGCTCTGTGAGGAAAAATACGGATACAACGGCGCAGCTCCTCCCGCTCCTTGTCAGAAGTCTCCTGCGCTACCCAGTCCGGATTGCCACTGCTAAATCCGGGCTTTTCCTCCACCATGCATACATGCATATCCGGGTATTGCCGGATAAACCACAAAACCATTTCTTCATCTTCCATCGGAGAAAATGTACAGGTAGAATATACAAGACTTCCTCCCTGACGCAACATCTCATAAGCCGATGCAAGTATTTGTTTTTGAATATCTACGTAATACGCCGGACCGCGTTCCTCCCAATCCTGTATCATGTGGGAATCCCTGCGAAACATTCCCTCACCGGAGCATGGCGCATCTATCAATATTTTATCAAAATATTCTGGAAAATGCTCTACCAGTTTTTCCGGTGCTTCTGCAGTCACAACCGCATTTTTCGCTCCGGCAATCTGCAGATTTTTTGCCAGTGCCATCCCTCTGGAAACACTGATGTCATTTGCCACCAGCACACCTTCTCCTTGTAACTTAGCCGCCAGTTCAGTCGCCTTGCCGCCGGGTGCGGCACACAAGTCCAACACGCGCTCTCCTTTTTGCACCGGCAAAATGGCTGCAGGTATCATGGCACTTGGCTCCTGAATATAATACAGTCCCGCATAATAATAGGGATGCTTCGCCGGACTTTCTGCCGGATTTTTTAACAAAAATCCTTTTTTCGTCCATGGAACCGGCTCGGTCTCAAAAGGACAAATCTCCTGCCACTGCTCCGGAGAAATCTTGGCAGTATTGATGCGAAGTGCCGTCCTCGCTTCCTCACTAAATGATGCCTCATAGGCACTGTATTCCTCTCCCAGGAGTCCCCTCATGGTTTCACGATATTTTTTCGGTAGCATCATCTTCATTTCCTCGCAGTATTTCTATGTTATCTGCTTCCAGTCTCCTGTCGCTATGCTAGCATAACGGCTCCTATCTGAACCCTGTTTAGTCCCCGGCTAGAGCGAAATAGCGTCGTTGCTTTCAATCGACGATACCACTGCATCGCCTCTTTCAAGTGCCTAGCTATTTTGCTCCAAGTACCACAAAAAAGGATAGGGATTCAAGCTTTTCTCCCGATCATTTTCCGTATAATATATCCCAAAATGCAAATGTACGGCAAACTTACCTTTTGTCCCCTCCTTGCCGTAACCGGTATTTCCCATATATCCTATGAGCTCCCCCGCCTTGACACGGTCTCCTTTATGCAGCCCTCCGGCATACCGTTCCATATGGGCATAGTAATAATAAAATCCCGTATCCGAACGGATACCAATACGATATCCCCCGAGACGGAGCCATCCCATCTGCTCTATAACACCATCACACACGGAACGAATTTGCAGACACCCCGGCTCATCCTTGGATGCCATAATATCTACTCCTTCATGACTTCGATTTCCTCCATAGCTTCTGGATGCACCATAACCGTCCTCAAAGTACCATGTCACATCATCCACGCCATTGGTTGTGACAGGAAATCGACAGGCATCCTTCAATAATTTTTCCGCCTGTTCCTCCCACCCGTTCTCCTCCATCATTTTGCGATAGGTAAGAGCACGCTGCGTCCTTTCCTGCCAGGACAGCTGATAAATAATCGCCCCCAGTGCTACTAGTGCATACAGAATAAAAAGAATTCGTTTCATCCGTATAAAATATTGTTCTACTCTCATACGGCATTGTATGCAAGCATCGTAGCGTAAATGCTATCGGATTTTTCGCCACTAGTGACTGTTTTCCATCCTTCTGTCTATACCTGTCTTACATCTTTCGGTTTTTCTCTGCGCAGACACGCATGGCGTTCATAACACATCCCCGGAAACCATCCTGCTCCAAAGTCCGCACCGCTTCAATCGTTGTCCCTGCCGGGGAGCATACCATATCCTTTAATTCTCCCGGATGTTTACCGGTTTCCAGCACCATTTTTGCACTGCCAAGTACCGACTGTGCTGCAAACTGATATGCCTGTGCCCTCGGCATGCCCTCAGCCACAGCAGCATCTGCCATTGCCTCAATAAACAGAAATACATAAGCCGGAGAACTGCCGCTTACCGCAATCACTGCATCCATCATTGTCTCGCTAATCACTTCTGCTTTTCCGAATGTTTCTAACAAATCACAGACCGTTTTCAGGTCTTCCTCTGTAATCTGCTGATTCGGACACACCGCCGTGATACCCTCACCCACCAATGCGGGTGTATTGGGCATTGTACGGATTATTTTATGGCTGCCGCCAAATGCCTCCTCTACCCAGGAAATCGTTTTTCCTGCCGCTATGGTAACAATAATCTGAGAATCCGTAACCACATCCTTGATTTCATGGATGACTGATTCATAGTACACCGGTTTTACAGCCAGTACAATAATGTCAGCCTCTGTCGCCGCCTTGCGGTTATTGAGTGTCACTTGCACTCCATACTCAGAAGAAACCTTGTCTATTGTCTTTCTGGTTGCAGCCGTTGCTATGATATTATCTTTCGATACAAGTTCACTGCGGATAATTCCCCCAATCATTGCCTGCGCCATATTACCTGCACCGATAAATGCTAACTTCAATATTATCCCTTCTTTCTATTACTGATATATCATTATAATCTCCATTCCGCCACTTTCTCCGACGGTAATAAAGAAACAATCACACTGTTTTTGAGGTTTTACACTATATCCCTTCTCAATCTTAGCACAACTTCCCCCAGGCACACAACTCCATTGCCCTCACAAAATTTTGAGAAAACTCCTCCATCTGTGCCAATTCCACATGCTCCACTGATTTCGTCCTCTCCTGCAGTTCTTCCAAAAAGCCGGGTACCATCAATGCCTTTGCCGCACCCTCTCCTGCTGCATTTCCATCGAAATAAAGCTTTTCTGTCGGTAAATCAGGCAACAACCCTGACTTCACTGCATTCTTCGGATGCAAAAATCCTCCAAACACCCCTGCAATATGAAGTTCATCCAAGTCTGTCACCGACAAACCTTCTCTCTGTAGTAATACCTCCATACCGCTTCGAATAGCGCCTTTCGCAAGTTGAAAAGCACGGATATCTTCCTGAGTAAGCATTACACCGGACTTTATATCCTCTCGTCCGTCATACAATATAAATTTATGACTGCCATCATCACGGCTGTTGATATACTGAGCAAACTTATTTGCTACCGTATTTTTCATTGCTTCTTCCTTAGATAACAGATAGCCGTCCGGGCGAATCAATTGATTGTGAAGCAGCTCGGCAATCACATCCACCAAACCGGAACCACATATTCCCACCGGCTCAGGCAAAATATCTTCTTCGCTGATAACATCTAAACAGACACCTGCGTTGCCCCGTGTAAATCTGACTCCGTTAATCACTCCGCTCCCTGCACGCTTTCCACAGGAAATCCCCTGCCCCTCAAAAGCCGGTCCTGCAGCGGTGGAGCAGGCAGACACTTTTCCGTGGTGATTCAAAAGGATTTCCGCATTAGTTCCCAAATCCACTGCCATCTGAATTTTTTTTTCATCCCACAACTGCAAATGTCCCAGTACCGCTGCCGCATCTGCACCTACATGTGCTGCAATTCCCGGCAAGACGGTTATAACAGAATCCCGCCATTCATGCCAGTCCAACTTATCACCCTTCAACCGATATGCCCCCTCATATGCAGGTGTAAAGGGGGCACCCATTAATCCTTTGGTATCCATTCCCAAAAACAGATGACACATGACAGTATTTCCCACAACGGATATTTGTTCAGGTGCCACTTTATCCCCAAATGCATAAAATTTGTCAGACAACATTCGCGTACCCATCTCATAAATCTGTCGTCGAATTTTCTCTGTTAAAAGCTCTCCCCGTCCTTCGCTAACATGCATCAGGCGCATCATCACATCACTGCCGAGAGTAAGCTGTGCATTATCCTCTGCCATGGAATCCAAAAGATTGCCCCCTGAATCAAACAGCTCCATAGCCACAGTCGTAGTGCCGATATCTACACTAAAAAATGGAAGTCCACCCACACTTTCGGAAACACGTTCCCTATGATACTGTTTTGCACTCTTTCCCATCGCCCTCTGTAGCAAAACCATATTTCCACCTCCTGTCAGAAATACAGGGTAAAAGCATAAGTGTTTTTGCTTAATAGGAAACATTGTGTGCCATGCACACGTTAGAAGTTTCCTAAATTAAGCAAAAACAGAGGCCGTCATATGACGACCTCTCTTGTTCATGTTTCAAACCATTGCGCTTACTTTGCGTAATCGGTTACTCTGGATTCACGAATGACATTGACCTTGATTTGACCAGGGTATTTCAATTCGTCTTCAACCTGTTTTGCGATATCTCTCGCCAACAGAACCATATCGTCATCGGATATTTTATCCGGCACAACCATAACACGGACTTCACGTCCTGCCTGGATGGCAAACGATTTTTCAACTCCCTTAAAGCTGTTTGAAATATCTTCTAACTGTTTCAATCTGTTTGTATATGTTTCCAGTGTCTCCCTGCGCGCTCCCGGACGTGCCGCTGAAATCGTATCGGCAGCTTGTACAATACACGCAACCAGAGTCTCTGGCTCCACATCACCGTGGTGTGCTTCCACAGCATTAATCACTACACCTGACTCCTTATACTTCCGACATAAATCTGCACCAATCTGAACATGGGTACCTTCCATCTCTTGATCCACAGACTTTCCAATGTCATGAAGCAAGCCGGCGCGCTTTGCCACACGCACATCTGCACCAATCTCTCCTGCAAGGAGACCGGATAAATGTGCCACCTCAATAGAATGCTTCAATGCATTCTGACCATAACTGGTTCTGAATTTCATTCTACCCAACAAGCGAATCAACTCCGGATTGATTCCATGAACCCCTACTTCTAAAGTGGCGGCCTCGCCTTCTTCGCGAATCATCGACTCAACATCACGTTGCGCCTTTTCCACCATTTCTTCAATTCTAGCAGGATGAATTCTTCCATCAACAATCAGTTTCTCCAGAGCAATTCGTGCCACCTCACGTCTCACTCCATCAAAACCGGACAAAACAACTGCCTCCGGTGTATCATCAATAATCAGATTGATACCGGTAAGAGTTTCCAATGTACGGATATTTCGACCCTCACGACCGATAATCCTACCTTTCATCTCCTCACTAGGCAACTGTACGACAGAAATCGTTGTCTCTGCAACATGATCCGCTGCACATCGCTGAATCGCAGTAACAACATAATCTTTTGCTTTTTTGTCAGCTTCTTCTCTCGCCTTATTCTCCAATTCTTTAATGAGAACGGCGGTCTCATGTTTTACATCTTCTTCTACAGATTTTAACAAATATTCCTTTGCTTGTTCGGAAGTCAGACCGGAAATTTTCTCCAGCTCACGCACATGACTATTTTTAATCGTCTCCATTTCTTCCCTTAAACGATCTAATTCGGCATTCTTTGCGTTTAACTTGGACTCTCTCTTTTCCAATGCTTCCGACTTCTTATCCAGAGCCTCCTCTTTCGATAACACACGTTTCTCATACCGCTGTATTTCTGCTCTTCGCTCCTTGGATTCCCGCTCAATTTCATTTTTATTTTTAAGAGCCTCCTCCTTAGCTTCTAACAGAGCTTCGCGCTTCTTGGTCTCTGCAGTTTTCACTGCCTCGTCAATAATCTGACGTGCCTTCTCCTCTGCATTTCCCACTTTCTGTTCCTCGGATTCCTGATATTTCTGAATGGAAACCTTCTTTGAAATAAGCGCAGAAACAACGATAGCAAGAACGAACGCAATGGCTATTACAACTTTAATAACCAATGGCATCGAAC
This sequence comes from Lachnospiraceae bacterium, assembly GCA_022510685.1. Taxonomy (GTDB): domain Bacteria; phylum Bacillota; class Clostridia; order Lachnospirales; family Lachnospiraceae; genus Butyribacter. The sequence goes on from JAFLTA010000010.1 coordinate 53,175, forward strand.
CGAAGTACCTCCTTATAAAAATTCATTGTACATAGTACAACACTTTGATTCTATACTTTTTATAGGAAATTGTCAAGCCAGCATAATGGCACTTTTATACTGGTAATTCCTGGTATTTTTGCCATATTATGCTGAAAATATACCTATTGTCCAGTTAAAATTCATTGTGCTCACGCCATATATCTATCTGTTTTATGATATCATCTACACGAAATCCTCTCCGGTAAAGCTTTGCCATAACCTTTTGCTGTTCTTCATAGGGAAGTTCTGTCTTTCCACGGAGTAATTTATCCAATGCTTTGGTCAGAGCGTCACCGTCATCTCCATCTACCTCCTCAATAGCCTGGTCAATCAGACTTTCCGGGACATGCCGTTTCTGCAAATCCCGGCGGATTCTCTGCATACTTCTGGATTGTCGGTATATGTCCACAAATCGCCTGGCATATCGCTCGTCATCAATGTAATGATAGCTTCCCACATAAGCAACCGCCTTCTCAACTGCTTCTTCCGAAAAACCCGACTGCTTTAGTTTGCTGCGCAACTCCCATTCCGTCCTATCCATATGTTGCAACAGGGACATGGCTTTTTTCGTAGCTTTTAGATTCTCATCATCCATTGGTTTCTCCATGATTTTACTCCACTGATTTTGCCGCTGGTTTAGCAGGCTTTGCTCCGGCTTCTTCATCCTGTACCGGCGCTTCATCGGCAAATGGATCTTTTTCTGCATATTTCTCACGGACTTTTTGTTCAATTTCAGCCATTAAATCCGGATGCTCCTTGAGGAACACTTTTGTATTCTCTCTACCCTGTCCTATTTTTTCACCATTATAGGCATACCATGCTCCGCTTTTATTGACAATGTTTTCATTTGCGGCCAGATCCAGAATGTCTCCCTCTCTGGAAATACCCTCACCGAAAATAATATCCACCTCTGCGGTACGGAATGGGGGTGCCACTTTATTTTTGACAACTTTAATCTTCGTGCGGTTACCAATTGCCTCTCCGTCTTTTTTTATCTGCTCCCCACGGCGCACCTCCAGACGGATAGAAGAATAATACTTCAACGCACGTCCACCGGTCGTTGTCTCCGGATTTCCAAACATAACACCAACTTTTTCACGCAACTGGTTGATGAAAATAACGCTGCAATTTGTTTTACCAATAATGGCAGTTAGCTTTCTAAGCGCCTGCGACATCAATCTCGCCTGCAAGCCCACATGGGAATCACCCATCTCCCCTTCAATCTCGGCTTTTGGCACCAGCGCTGCCACAGAATCTACAATCACAATATCCACGGCTCCGGAGCGAACCATCGTCTCTGTAATCTCCAATGCCTGCTCGCCGGTATCCGGCTGGGATATATACAGATTATCAATATCTACTCCGATCTTTTTAGCATATACCGGATCCAGTGCATGCTCTGCATCAATAAATCCCGCAATGCCCCCGCGCTTTTGCACCTCCGCTACCATGTGAAGCGCAACTGTCGTCTTACCACCGGATTCCGGTCCGTAAATCTCTACTACACGTCCTTTTGGCACACCGCCTACACCCAGTGCCAAGTCCAGCCCCAGAGAGCCGGAAGGAACTGTCTCCACATTTAAGTGCATATTATCTCCCAGTTTCATAACAGAACCTTTACCATATGCTTTCTCAATCTGGGAGAGTGCAGATTCCAATGCCCTTCTTTTATTTTCATCAATCTTTACTTCATTTGCCATATGTTTTATCCATCCTTTCCTATAAGCGAACAAATGTTCTTTTTGTATCATACTGCTTATTTCTTCCAATGTCAACTGTTTTTTTGACAAAATCTTTACTCCAACTTTCATGATATTTGCAAACAGATAGCTCCTGCCGGCTGAAATTTATATAATTCTGTTTGGGGGTTCCTATTCCGAAAAGTAGACAGTGGAAGAAACTTTGAAAAAAGATTTGTAATTCAAGTATGAGAAAATCTTACAACACTTCACTTCATATGTCAATAAAAATGATTCAGGTGCCAAAAAATCTGACCCCTGAATCTCATTCGGCAAAAACATATACAACTCTTACATCCCTTTTAATTCCCGATATTTCTGTGTATATTCCATAACATATTCATTGGTAATCAATCGGTATTGACTCATATTACGCAGGCTCTGAACAAACTCTCTCCCGGATATAGGTGCCTTCAAAAGCGCATCCAATGTCTTATGGATCTTCTCTTTGTACTCCTCCAACGAGAATACCCCTGCCTTACACAGAATACTGTATCGATATATTTCCTTAAAAAACTCATCAAACCGGTCAGAGCGACAAACCTGATCATCCACCAGAAACGGTACACGGGGTAAAATCTGCATCAAATTTGCCATGGATTTATTGGTAATATAGACACCCGGCTCAATATAAAACAAATCTTTCTGATAAACCAGCTCTCCATCTACACTCCTTTCGGCATAATCCGGAAGAAGGGGTGAAAACATTTTCGCAATATAATTTTCATAGCGAAACGATGCATAATCTTTTTCTGCGTCCGCTGTGACATTTTTCTCCATGTAAATTCCCTGAATGGCATTTAATGGTATCTCGAACTCGTTTGCATGACCCTCCAAAACCAGAAAATGCAAAAAGTCATCTGTTCTCCATGCAAATGACGGCACTTGTGACAATCTGCGTTTCTCATAAGAATCTATCATAATTTTCACATGGGTCTGGGTGACCTTATGCTCTTTTAGGATTTTTTTCATTTGCTTCTCGTTTAGAGAAGCCAGAAATCTCGCCTTGGCACGCTCTCTTTCTTTCGGGTCTCTGCTGTCTTCACCATGCTCTGAGGATGTTTTTTTCTTACCGGATTTCTTGTCTCTTTCCAATGTCTGCACGGAAACAGACTGGGATGTGACAAAAGTGAACAACCCCAACAATGCGGCTCCGACACCTAACTGAGGCATTTGCAATGCCACCGCCGCCACCAGCAATCCAAAAGCAACCAATCCCATGACCAGGACTGACCACAAAAAGAGTTTCGTCTTCAAACTACCATAGAACATACTGCGCACTAATTTATCAAACATTACCGCAATCTTCCTCCTTCGTATTTCGCATGAGCATCCACACAGTGTAACAGCGATTCAAACTGATCCTCCAGAGGCGCCTCCTCCAACACCACGTCCAACGCTGCCGCTATATTGTGCAGTAATAATTTGTCAATATAGGGGCGAAGCCCGATTAATAGCTGCCGTCTTTCCCGGAATGAATCCGCATCTAAAATCTGCAACATACCTCTGTGGGCAATTTCCCCCTCTGTCATACGCTCTGCCAGATATCTTTCCGGCTGCCCGCTCTCCAACGCTTTTCGCAATTCCGCATCACTTACTTCCTGCGTTTGACTGTTATCCATGACTTTTTTTGATTGCTCCGCAGACTCACGTTTTTCTCCTGCCGGCGTTTTCCCTGCCGGATGAGCGTTTACTGTCATGGATGGCTTCGGAGTTGCCTTTTTTGCATAACTTATTTTCTCCGGATTCACCCGCACAAAGCGCATATTCTGCGTTGCCTTAGGATATTTTGTCCTGTCTACAGATCCCATAAACATGGATAGAGGTCTCACCCATACGGTAAACGGCGGGTACATACCTTGATACACCACCAGGTCCTTCCCTGTTTCACTGTCCTTAGCCAACATTTTTATCTGATACAAATTCCCTTTGAAATGTCTGTAAAATTCTCCCGCTGCCGGTATATTTGTCTCCATATAATCCCCTTTTCTATACCCCGAATATATTGATGTTTATGCCACTGCAACACACCACAAACATCCTTCGGTGTTATCATGATTTTGTCTGTCACATATTAGTATACCACGAAATTTATATCTAAAAAAGGCAGAGGCAATTTTTTTTCATGTTTAGCGAATAATTGACATTCCATCTGTACAATGCTACTATCTAAGTACAATCACCAAAACAGAAAGGGGTATTTATGAACGCTAAGAATCAAGCTTTATTTTTTGATGAAGATAACGGATTGGACGCAATAATCACTTTAACGGATGAATACGGCAATGACATGGACATGGAGGCAGTTGCCTCTCTGGCGATTGAAGAGCTGGGCAAGGAATATATCGCTGTTGTTCCCCTCGAGCCAAACGAGGAATTCGAGGAAGGAGAAGTGCTGTTGCTAATCTATTCCGAGGACAAAAAGGGAAATCCGGTTTTTGAATCTCTGGACGACCCTGAAGAATTTGAAATCGTCAGCACTGCCTTTGAGGAGTTCATTGAACAAATGTCAGAAGACGATGATGACGAGGATTATGAGGAAGAAATCACAGACGATAATTATCTGGATGACATTGCAGAAATTATTCCCGGTGTGTCTATAAAGGTGGACAAGTAATTATCGTTTCAAAGTTAAGAAGTTTTTTCTTAATCAGGAAACTTCTCGTTTCCTATTAAGCAGGAAAGCAGATGGCATAGTCCATCTGCTTTTTTCATATATTCTTACTAATAACCCAATCGGGAGAAAAACTATGTTAAATTATCTCTGGGGGTATATGATTATACTCGGCATTGGATTTGGTATTATCACCGGAGAAGTGGAAGCGTTAAGCAATGCTGCTATCGACAGTACCGGCGACGCCGTCTCCATGTCCATCACCATGCTCGGCATCATGGCAATGTGGACGGGGCTTATCGAAATCGCCAGACAATCCGGTTTAATCGACCAGATGACAAAGGGACTTCGCCCTATTCTCCATTTTCTATTTCCACGCATCCCGGACGATCATCCTGCAAACGAATTTATTTCCGCTAATATCATTGCCAACATACTGGGACTCGGCTGGGCTGCTACCCCTATGGGCTTAAAAGCTATGAAAGAATTGGCAAAGCTGGAACGGGAGCGAACCGGCAAAGAAGTCCGAAAAGCCTCCGATGAAATGTGTACTTTTTTAATCATTAACATATCATCATTACAACTCATTCCGGTGAGTGTCATCGCCTATCGTGCCCAATACGGTGCTGTCAGTCCTTCATCTGTAGTGTTTCCCGGTCTGATTGCCACCGCAGTCAGCACTATCATCGCCATCATTTTTTGTCGCATCATGTGCAGACGGGGCGAAAAATAAGCGGTACCCTTAACCAAACAAATCTCCCCACCGGAAGCAACGGATATTCGTCCACATAGTGGAAATCCGCTTGTTCTGCTCATTATCAAAACAACGCATTACCGCACTGCGCCGTATGACATCTCTGGTAGGATACTGGGCAAACACCTGCCTGTCCTCCTCCCCCACCGGAACAGATAACACATATTCGTCAGAGGCATCTTCCTCCTCTGACGTAAAAAAATAGCGCAGCGAATACGGTACTGTCTCCTCATCCCCGTCATCGGCTCCATAACACCAGTCCGCATATTGGTAAATCAAATCGCTGTCTCCGCCTGCAATGACTGATGTATAACCCACATAATACATATTTTTGATCACATTGTCCGGACGGGAAACATAATTCACAAACGCCTCTGCTGCCCGTTGTTTTCTCTCGTCCTCGCCAATGCCTTTTTTCAACATACACCAACCGTCAAACCAGAGATTAGACGCTTCCTCCGGCACCGCAAAACTAAGCTCGATACCATCTTCTTCCGCTTGATCTAACGTATACACTCCGTCTCCGGACCATTGCATATTGGCAACCACTTTTCCGGTTACCAGATCCGCCTTTCCATTATCCGTCTCTAGCGAATATGCATTTTCTCGCATCCTGCTGAGAATATCTTCTACATCCTCCACTGCTTCTTCACTGGTCTCATTGATTTCTTCAAACAAGCGCTCTGTATAATCCTCTGCACCAACAAAATCCTGCTGCAAAAATAACTCCTCCTTACGAATCGCCTGAGCCACGATATAGGCTTCCCGCACACTGTCCTTCATGGTAATCTGCTTACGGTATTTTTTATCCAAAAGCATGGACCAGTGCCTCGTCTCCTCCTCCGATACCACTTCCGGATTATACACGATTCCCATAGAGCCCCACATATATCCCGCACCATATTTTGTCAGACACTCTCCCCCTATTTCCAGGTTTTCAAACACATCAAATATATAGGGAGAAACCCCTCTCGCATAATAATTTTCTTCCAAATCCGTATCATAAAATTGTTCCGAAAAAGGCTGTAGCTTCTTTTCCGTCATAAGCTTCATAATCATATATTCTGACGGGCATACCAAATCAAAAGTATCACCTAATGTCAACTGATTGTACAAATCCTCATTTGTCCCAAAGGTAGAATACTCTATCTTTACTTTTTCCCCATAGCTCTCCTCATACCATTCTTCAAATAAGTCAAGCATATTTTCATCGCCCAGGATCTCCGTACCGTCTTCCAAATCAATGAGTTCGTCATCATCCCAGCCACCCTCATCAATATATTCCTCCCAATTGGCAATGCGGAGTACAACCGTCTCCTCGTCCATACTCTGTGTACAGCCCCCCCAAAAAACAGTCATCGCCAATCCAATCAAAAATAAATATATCTGTTTCTTCATCGTTACCTCAATTCTAATCTATGTCATCCGGCTATTCATCACAGCAATCATCACAACCTTCTTCCGGTTGCACAGGAGACTTTCTCCTGTCAGCCATCCGCCCTGCTTTCCTTTCCTTTGCCCAGATTCATTACTGCGACAAAGGCGACAACCAGTACGAAAATCACAGTTGACAATGCCCATAGAGCCGTCTTGATTTCCGTGCGGGCACCTCTGGTGGCATTGACCACATACGTACTGATGGTATTAAATGTGGCAGGCTTCGTATAGGTCGCAATAAAATAGTCATCCAAAGATAAAGTAACTGCCGTCATAAATCCGGATAAGATGCCCGGTATCAGTTCCCGAAAAATCACACGCCACAATGCCTGTGCCGGTGTACACCCCAAATCCAATGCCGCCACATACAAATCTCCATCCATCTGTTTCAGCTTCGGCATAACCGACAGATATACAAATGGTGTACACAGCACTGTCTGCCCTACTACCAAAGGGATATACGTATCCTTGTCTACGCCAAAAAATACAATCAAAAGTACGCACACGGAAAATCCCGTTACCACATCAGAATTGACCACGGGAATCTGGTTGGCAAATTCAATGCTTTTACGCAGTCCCTGTCCGGAATAATAAACACCTACCGCTCCCAACGTACCTAAAACAGTAGATAGAACAGCCACTCCTACAGCCAGAAAAACCGTCCCCCATATCATATCCGTCAATTCCGGTGTAGTAAACAGAGTTTTATAATTATGCAGGGAAAATGCCCGCAGAGAGCCAATCATAGTGGACTCCGTAAAACTGTAAACCGCTAAGATCAAGATTGGCAAATACAAAAACAACAAAATAAAAACCAGCCATGCTGACTGCAACACCTTTTTTTTCACACTGCACCCCCTCTCTGATTTTCCGCATCATCAGAAAGTTTGCCCGTAAACCAGCTAATCACAAAAATAATGATTAACAGCACCATGGAAATCATGGAACCGTTATGCCAGTCGTAAGCATAGAAATAACTTCCAATCAGACTTCCCATAATGTACGTACTGTTATACACCATATCTAATACCACATAATTTGTCATCGCCGGCAGAAATACCATGGTAATTCCACTGACAATTCCCGGCATACTGAGAGGCAGCATCACTTTCATAAAAACCTGTGTTTTTTTCGCTCCCAAATCTGCAGCCGCCTCCGGCAATGCATCGTCCAGCTTTAATATAGCCGTATAGATAGGTAAAATCATAAACGGCAGGAAATCATACACCATACACAATATCGTATTAAAGAACGGATACATTGCCAGATTGCCCTCCAACAGGCTTAAAATTTCCTTAATTGCCGTAATTCGCAGGGTAAAATTAATCCACATGGGAGTGACAATGAGAATCATCCATACTCCATTCCGGGAAAAATTGCCCCGCGCCAATATATAGGCTGTGGGATAGGCAAGCAACAGGCAAAAAAATGTGGTGACAGCAGCAATCACCAAGCTGTAAAACAGTGTACCCATAGTTTTTCCGTTTGTAAAAAAACCTTGAAAATTTTCTACGGTAAGCTGTCCCTGCCCATTGGTAAATGCATAGTACAATACCACAAGTAATGGCAGAATGACAAAGCCCAGCACAAATATGATATACGGTATACTTAACCTCCTTCTGGTAAAGACCACACTGCCACCTCCTATTCTGCCAGTTTATATGTGATACCTTCCTCCGGTATGATCACACTGACATAATCACCGATATTCCATAAATATTCATCATAGACGAAATAGTCTACATCATTGCGACTTCGAACTACATATCTGTAATGGTCACCCATATAAATCAAGGATTCAATATGTCCCTGTACGATACCTTCCGACGGATCATCACTCAAATCGGCGTAGCGCGGATTGAAATACACCTCCACCTTAACACCCTCTGTGATAATCTCCCGTCCCTGTTCGTCATAGAGTCGGTCATCCACTTGTTTGGAGCCGGGGAAAAGCGGTGTGAGATCCGGTTTCGTACTGCCATCCACCAGACGTACACGCAATTCACTGTCGATCACTCCGATGTAGTGATTCTCCATCTCGTTAAACGGCATTAAATGGATGCCGTCCGGCTCAATATCCACTCCCACCTTCTGACCTTTTGGCATATCCTTCTGTGCCTGTGCCACGATTTCATCTTTGCCGTGGAGTACGGTAATCTCATGAAAAGTCCCCTTAAATATAGAAGAAATAATTTCTCCCTGCAGTCTCCCCTTATCCGGCTCTGTCAGTATTACATCCTCCGGACGAATCACTGCCTGAATACGGGTTCCCCGCTCAAAATCATCTACACAGTCAAATTCCGTACCACAAAAGGACGCTTTTCTCTCTCCGGTCACCATTCCGTTAAAAATATTACTCTCTCCGATAAAATCCGCAACAAATGCATTTTCCGGTTCATCATAAATTTCTTCCGGCGTCCCCATCTGCTGTATCCTTCCGTTAGACATGACCACGATTTTATCCGACATGGTCAGAGCCTCCTCCTGGTCATGGGTAACAAACAAAAAGGTAATGCCTAGCTCCTCATGCATCAACTTTAATTCCAACTGCATCTCCTTACGCATTTTGTAATCCAGCGCACCGAGAGGTTCATCTAACAACAATATTTCCGGCTCATTGACAATCGCTCTGGCAATGGCTATCCTCTGTTGCTGCCCACCGGACAACGTGTGAATCCGGCGGTCTTCAAATCCTTCTAAATCCACTACTTCCAATACATGCTTTACCTTTTCATCAATAACGTCCTTCGGAAGTTTTTTCAGTTTCAATCCAAAGGCAATATTATCGTATATATTTAAATAGGGAAACAACGCATATTTCTGAAACACTGTATTTACCGGTCTCTGGTTCGGCGGCAGATTACTGATATCCTTTCCATTGAGCAAAATTTGACCTGACGTGGGAAGTTCAAATCCACCTATCATGCGCAGAATTGTCGTCTTGCCACAACCGGACGGACCGAGAATCGTGACAAACTCTCCCTTCCGGACAGACAGAGAAATATCCTCCACCGCCGGTGTGTCCTTTGTATAGCATTTGCTTATATTTTTTAATTCAATGATATATTCACTCATAATCCGCCTCCGTAATGAAACGTATTTTTTCCAAAAAAAAAGAACGTAACACATTTTATTGAAAATATGTGTTATATTCTAACCCCTACACTATGTTATACATTAGTATTTTATATAGGTCAAGTTTTTATTGTGCATTATATATCATATAACAAAAAATATCTTCTTCCTCAAGGATTGATGAAGCCGGCAACTCGATAACTCCCTTTTTATATTCCACATTCTCCACATCGTTTTGAAAGAGTTCAACAGTATAAAATTTTTCAGGGCACTTGATTGTATTTTTATACATTTTTTTCAAAGCACTTTTCAAGGCAAATCCTCAATTTTTCATTCTACACCAAAATTAATCAGGATGTCCCTTCACCTCCACCATCTCATCATACAGACAGAAAAACGCATTCTCAACTTCCGTATCTTCGTGAAAATGTCCAAAATACCATGCACGAAAATCCGTGTTTTCCGCCACTCTCTGAAAATACTGGCGAATCGCTATTTCCCCTTCCGATAAGGCATCACCATAGCCCATCGCAGCGACAACCTCCCTAGGGCCAGTATGCGTCAAAATATAATCCACCTGAAATCCTTCCACTTCCAGATTATTCCAGCCCTCCTCAAACTCTTCCCTGCTGGGTATCTCTTCAGGAAACCACGAGAGCCCCGGTGTCCGATACATTTTATCAATGCTGTGTGCCCCACCAAATGCAAAAAACTTAACGCCATCAATACAAAATACCTGACCGCGCATCAGGTGTATGATATCGCTCTCAATGAAATGAACCTTCCCGCCGTTCCACTCATCAACGGGATAAGAATTCAGATGCTCAAAATTCTCATGATTGCCGTCTACAAAAAGCACAGTGACCGGAAGATTTCTGAAAATGTTTCTGGCTTGCGCTTCTTCTGATGCCAAAAACCCACAGACACCTACATCTCCGCATATAATGAGATAATCTTCCTTCGTATACTCATCTTCCCGTCCATCGAAATATTTTATTACCTTTCCAATGTCAATGGTTCCATGGGTATCTCCTGTTATTATAAAGGCCATAAACTATCATCTCTCCTTATAAAATTTGTTATGATTCGGGGCTCCTGACCCCGGCATTACTTGTTATTTGATGAATAGAACTCCTCACCGGTATCGAGACAGATTGCCGCAAGTCTTCCATCCGGTCTGTAACATCCGCAGTCTATGGCAATATGATTAAACCCTTTAAATATGTATCCTGGTCTGGGATTGCCGATAATCGTCTGGGTCGGCGTATGCCCCGTCACCACATAGATATCTTCAAAATACTGAATGTCATACTCCGCCCTGCTCCATATCAATTCATCCAATGAATACTCTTCCATCTCTTTTCCCGGATAAAATCCTCCCAGTCCGGCATGCACCAACAAATAATCTTTTCCGCCCACGCTCACTTCCTCGTAAATTTGGAATTCGTTGATAAAGTCAAGGACCGATTGTCGCATTTCCCGGTCAAGAGCACGAAATTCATCTATTGTAGTTCTAGCTCCGTTATACATCCATGTCAAAAGGTTTTCCACCATCGTTTCATTTAATTTCTTTATATTTTTTTCCGTGATTTTCGTCATGAGAAGCTCAAGGCACTCAACAGCCATAACTTCGTGATTGCCTACCAGACAAACTGCGTTTGGCATCTCCATAAGTTTCATCAAAGTTTTAATCGGATGCGGTCCCCTATCCAGAACATCTCCGAGAATATACAGGGTATCACCTTCCTGCAAGTTTATCTTTTCAAGCAGCTCCATGAACATATCATATTGACCGTGTATGTCTGATGTAACGTATATCGCCATATCATCACCTCCCGCTTCACTTTCCGACTCCTCACTTCTCTTCTTCCTCATCCGCAAGCAAACTCTCCGGCTCTCCTTTTATCCTGCGCCATGTCACCAATTCCTCCGGTGAAAGCTCCTTTTCCACTACGAGCGGAAGTTTACCACTTGTGTTGATTTTCCAAAAAAGAGTATCCTTTATCAGACAGTCACCGCAAGTTCGCGGTCCCAGCAGTCCAAAAGCACCATGAGAAGGGGGATAATCCCATCCACCATTAAATGCATCCTTTGCCGTAATAAACTCCTTCTTTCCGCAGACTTCGCAATAATGCCAGAACGGTCTTTCCTTCATACTTTCCATAAACTCTCTACGTCTCTTTTTCGCTTCATCCTCGCGATGAATGCGTTCTGCTTCCTGTCGCAATTCCTCTCGTGCTTCATCAAGAATTTCCGGTCTTGGCGGATCCATCCTTAATACAACTTCACCGTCTGTCACTTCATAAATCGCGTCTATACCCTCAGCCGGATTAGGAAACTCTATTTCATCGGCATTTTTCTTATAAAATCCAAAGTCTTCCTTTAAGTTTCTTTTCTCTATATTTGATTGCCAAAATGAATCGCCGGGGTTCATCACATACATTTCAATCAAAACATCTACCGACTTTCTGATTTTATCAATATAAGCAATCCGCCGCTTCGCTTTATAAAATGTCTGTTCTACAACCACATCCCGCCCCTGGGACAATTTTTCTATTATGTCATCCAACAGCATATTGTTCGCTTTCATAAGGCATTTAAACATTGCGTCAAATGGGATATGTTCGCCGAAACCTTCCTCATCATAAACACGCTGCTGATAATCATAAACATTCAAGACATCAAGATCTTTGCCTTTGTAGTTTTGATCAATGAAATACGTTTTCCCTGCTGCCGTTGCTCCAATGACAAAAATCAATTTGTTCATAGCATCATCCTTTCACCAGATATGTTTGTGTTGATTTCAGTTCTGCTTCCTACTACATTTTCCTCCGAATTTCTCAGATTAAGAATACAGCCCCAATACTTCCATGTATTTATAACTGCCCTTTACGATTTCTTCTAAGGTTCGCGGTTCAAAATCCATGTATGGCAACATACATCCTACATTATGTGCACTAATCGGTGTACTCCGTGGAACACGAGCCTCAAAGTCTTCCCGATTCATTTCTGCTATGACCTTCTGGAAATAACGATCTTCTCCGCTCTGATGCAGATGCCCATACAAAAGAATCCATCCCCGGTGCTGGTTCTTCCACATTAAAATCGGATAGTGGGACAAGACGAGATGCACCGTTTCGTCCAACAACCGATCTGTAATTTCTTTATAGTCACAAATCTCGTCATAAACATTTTGATAGCGCAAATCCGATGTATCATCATGATTCCCTCGAACCAAAACCTTATGTCCTTTTAGAGTCGATACAAATGCGATAAGTTCCTCCTTCCTGCCCCGCAAAGACACATCTCCTAAAATATATACGGTATCACCATTTGTTATTTTCTGATTCCATCGATTTCGTATATCCTCATGCATCTCTGCCAAAGTTTCATATGGTCTGCCGTCAAAATTATTCCCGTCACCTGTAACATTTTTGTGAAACAAATGAAGATCGCTAATGTAATAATTCATAAAGTTTCTTACCTCCTTCTTTACATTCATGTCACAACAAAGTGTGCCTCGCACACTCTCGCGATTTTACATTACCTAAAACCGAAACACACTTCGCTTGCAAAACTCCCCGTCTAATATATTCGACACAATTTCTCTAATTCCTCTTTTTTTCACGCTATTCTCCTCCCCGGGCTTTCTTTCGGTCCCAATTTACCAAGTTCACAGTTCAATCTGTTTCTCCATTTGACACGCCGATTTTTGAGGATTCCGGATGGCGATTTCCGTTGCAAATTTCCCTCAAATGAGATAAAATATTAGATAGCGAGCGGTTGCCGGACCGCACCCATTTTATCGCCAGGAATTGGGCGATTCTTCCGGTAAATCTAAATCAGAAAGGACGAACGAAACTATGAACAATATGCCTAAAATCAAAATTGGTATTGTTGCCGTGAGCAGAGACTGTTTTCCGGAGTCTCTCTCTGTAACCAGAAGACAGAATCTTGTCAAAGCGTACAATGAGAAATATGATGCTGCAGACATTTATGAATGTCCGGTTTGTATCGTAGAGAGCGAAATCCATATGGTACAGGCTTTGGAGGACATTAAAAAAGCCGGCTGTAACGCTCTGTGCGTATATCTGGGAAACTTCGGACCGGAAATCTCAGAGACACTTCTTGCAAAGCACTTCGACGGACCTAAGATGTTCGTTGCCGCTGCAGAGGAGACTTCCAAAGATGGCGGTCTGATTCAGGGACGTGGCGATGCATACTGCGGTATGTTAAATGCCAGCTACAACCTGAAACTGCGCAATGTAAGAGCTTACATCCCTGAATATCCGGTAGGAACCGCAGAGGAATGTGCAGACATGATTCATGAGTTTGTACCTATCGCAAAGGCAATTTATGCACTGGATCACTTAAAGATTATCAGCTTCGGACCACGTCCGTTAAATTTCTTAGCTTGTAACGCTCCGATTAAACAGCTTTACAATCTGAACGTAGAAATTGAGGAGAACTCCGAGCTGGATCTGTTTGAATCATATAACAACCATGCGGGAGATTCCCGTATTCCGGACGTTGTCAAGGACATGGCTGACGAGCTTGGTGCCGGCAATAAGAAACCGGAAATTCTGGAAAAACTGGCACAGTATGAGTTAACACTCCTCGACTGGATTGAGGAGCACAAGGGCTACAGAGAGTTTGTTGCCATCGCAGGTAAGTGCTGGCCGGCATTCCAGACACAGTTTGGTTTCGTTCCATGTTATGTAAACAGCCGTCTGACGAAAATGGGCATACCGGTATCCTGTGAAGTGGATATCTATGGTGCACTGAGCGAGTTCATCGGTACCGTTGTCAGTGATGATACAGTTACTCTGTTGGATATTAACAATACTGTTACTCCGGATATCTATGAAGAAGATATCAAGGGCAAATATGAGTACACCATGAAAGATACTTTCATGGGCTTCCATTGTGGAAATACAGCTTCCACGAAGCTTTCCTTCTGTGAGATGAAGAACCAGATGATTATGGCACGCAGTCTTCCTGAAGAGGTTACAAACGGTACACTGGAGGGCGATATTCTTCCGGGAGATATCACCTTCTTCCGTCTGCAGAGTACCGCAGATGCAAAACTTCGTGCATACATTGCACACGGCGAGGTACTTCCTGTGGCTACCCGTTCTTTCGGTGCTATCGGTATCTTTGCGATTCCGGAGATGGGTCGTTTCTATCGTCATGTACTGATTGAAGGCAACTATCCTCACCATGGTGCTGTTGCATTTGGTCACTTCGGCAAACCGTTATACGAAGTATTCAAGTACATCGGTGTAGACGTAAACGAGATTGGATTCAATCAGCCTAAAGGAATGCTTTACAAGACAGAGAATCCATTTATGTAATCTATTAATTCTGAAACGATACAAAGGCGGTGGCGTCTCGCCATCGCCTTTAGAAATGAGGTAAACATGAACTATTTAATTGGTATTGATTTGGGGACATCCTCCACAAAAACCGTACTCTTTGACGAGAAAGGTGAGGTAATCGCTTCTGCAGGGAAAGACTATCCCCTTTACACTCCGCAGAATGGATGGGCAGAGCAGAAACCGGAGGATTGGCGTGACGCTGCACTGGAGACCATCACAAAAGTAGTAAAAGACTCCGGAGTAGCTGCCGGCGACATTAAAGGGTTAGGTATTTCCGGACAGATGCACGGACTGGTTATGTTAGATGAGGCAGGGGAAGTCATCCGTCCTTCCATTATCTGGTGTGACCAGCGTACTGAAAAGGAATGCGAAGAAATGACTGCAAAGGTCGGTGCAGAGAAGTTAATCGAGATTACTGCAAATCCGGCAATGACAGGCTTCACCGCTTCCAAGATTTTGTGGGTGCGTAACAATGAGCCGGAAAACTATGCAAAGTGTAAACATATACTTCTTCCAAAGGACTATGTCCGCTACGTTCTGACCGGTGAATTTGCCACGGAGGTTTCTGATGCATCCGGCATGCAGCTTCTGGATGTACCGAAACGTCAATGGTCTGATGAACTGTTGGAGATTTTGGACATTGATAAATCCATGTTAGCGAAGGTATATGAATCCCCGGAAGTAACCGGAACCATCTTACCGGAAATCGCTGAAAAGACAGGGCTTTCTACGGATACCGTTGTGGTGGGAGGTGCCGGTGACAATGCGGCAGCTGCCGTGGGAACCGGTGTTGTAGAAGACGGAAAAGCATTTACGACCATCGGAACCAGCGGTGTTGTTTTTGCACACAGCAATAACATCTCTATTGATCCGAAAGGACGTGTACATACATTCTGCTGTGCAGTACCAGGTGCATGGCATGTCATGGGTGTTACCCAGGCTGCCGGATACTCTCTGGCATGGTTTCAGGACAATATCGGCACGGAATACGCCCGCAAGGCAAAAGAGCAGGGCTGTGGTGCTTTTGAATTGATTAATGCAGACGTTTTGAAAACTCCCATTGGAGCAAACCGTCTGATATATCTTCCTTATTTGAACGGAGAGCGTACTCCACACGTTGACCCGAACTGCCGTGGCGTATTTTTCGGGTTATCCAGTATGCATACCACTGCCGATATGGCAAGGGCAGTCATGGAGGGTATTCAGTATTCTCTCACCGATTGTAACGATATTATCAAAGAAATGGGCATTGAAGTTTCTGAAATGATGGCTTGCGGTGGTGGAGCTAAAAATGCTGTACAGCGTCAGATGATGGCGGATATGTTCGGCTGCGATGTGAAAACGGTTACCGCTACAGAGGGACCGGCTCTCGGCGTGGCAATCCTTGCCGGTGTAGGAGCAGGACTCTATGAGAGCGTAGAATCTGCCTGCCGTGAAATGATCCACACGGATCCGGAAAAAGAGTGCCATGCAGACCCGGCAGCAACAGCCGAGTACGACAAATATCATCAGATTTACAAAAATCTGTATGCCTGCCTGAAAGATCAGTATCAGGAGTTGGCGAAGCTGTAGATGATTATATTTGTCCTTTTATATGTAATCTGTGAATTGCGAAGGCAGGCAAAGTTTTCACCTTACCTGCCTTCACTCTTTTTTCTATTTATTTTACCATTCAGATTATCCAATGACAAATACTTATATTTAACACTTATGGATGCTTGACGATTATATTTACATCGGTGCCTGAGAAACCGATGCCGGCCATCTGCCGGCAAAAGCAGCAAGAAATGTTAAACTTACCTATCCCGACATACACTATCATATTTCCTCACACCCTGTTTTAACCGTTCCAACCCATCCTGCACCACTTCCCTCGGACAGGCAATATTCATCCGCACAAATTGTTCTCCATTGCCACCATATTCCTTCCCTTTTGAAAGATATAAACCTGTTTGCTTTCTGAGAAAATCAGCAAACTCCGAGGAGGTTTCTGTCAATTTGCTACAATCGATCCACAATAAATAAGTAACCTCCAATGACACAACAGAAAGCTGTGGCAACTCCTTTTCTATAAAACTTCTGACAAGTTCTTTATTTTCCTGCAGATACTCCCGCAATTCGTCTAACCACGGTTTTCCTTTCGTAAATGCTGCCACTGCTGCATCTACAGCAAATGCGTTCGGCTCTGCGACTTCATCCGTATTGAGCGTCCTCCACATCTTATGGCGCAGTACCTCATTCGGCACTACAACTGCTGCCGTCTGCAACCCTGCCAGATTAAAAGCCTTTGTCGGTGCTATCGCTGTTATGCTGATTTTTCTGCATGTCTCCGATACCGATGCAAATGGTGTATATCCTTTTCCCGGTGCTGTCAAATCACAATGTATTTCATCGGAAAGCACCACCACATGATATCTGGCACAAACTTCACCGATTCTTTCCAGCGTTTCTTTCTCCCAAATTTTCCCTACCGGATTATGGGGATTGCACAAAATCATCATCGTTGTCTGTGGATTCGCTAAATCCTTTTCCAGTCTGTCAAAGTCAATGAAATATTTGCCATCATCGTAAACAAGAGGGCTTTCCACTACATTTCTTCCATTGTTTACGATAGAATTGAAAAAAATATTATATACAGGAGTCTGTATCAGCACATTTTCCCCCGGTGTCGTCAATTTCCTTACTGCACTGGAAATTGCCGGTACAACGCCGGTACAAAATATCAGCCATTCCCTTTCCATTCGGAAACCATGATACTGCTGCCACCAACCCTGATATGCCTCATACCACTCATCCGGTAGAATGGTATATCCATAGATTCCATGCTCCGCTCTCTGTAAAATTGCCTCTCTGATTTCCGGTGCTGTCTGAAAATCCATGTCTGCTACCCACATCGGTAATTCATTTCCCGAAACATCCCATTTCAGAGAATTACTATTCCTTCGGTTCGTTTTGGCATCAAAGTCGTACCTCATAATTTACCCTTTCATAAATGTAATTCCGTATCAAAATAGTAATACTTCTCATTCCCATTTAATTCCTTCATGTTAAGTGTCATTGGCATTTTCTCTAATTCTCCTGCCCATAATAGGCATCCTCACCATGCTTGCGGAAGTAATGCTTATCCTGTAATTCCTGCGGTATCGGCTGGTTCTGCGGATTAAGCATCTCACATCTGCCTGCCATTTTGGCAACTTCCTCCAGAACTACAGCGTTATGCACAGCCTCCTCTGCATCCTTTCCCCATGTAAAAGGACCATGGTTCTTACAGAGGACTGCCGGCGTTGCCATATAGTCCCGTTTCAAGTTCTCAAATGTGTCTGCGATTAACACACCGGTATTTCTCTCATAGCCTTCGTTAATCTCTTCCTGGGTAAGGTTTCTGACACAGGGAACTTCTCCATATAAATAATCCGCATGGGTCGTGCCATAACAGGGAATCCCTCTCCCTGCCTGCGCCCAACTGGTTGCCCAAGAGGAATGTGTATGCACAATCCCGCCGATTTCCGGGAAACGATTGTATAATACGACGTGTGTTGCTGTATCAGAGGACGGACGATATGCACCCTCCACCTTATTTCCCTCCAAATCAACCACTACCATATCCTCCGGAGACAATGCATCGTAGGCTATGCCACTTGGCTTGATGACAAAAAGTCCTTTTTCTCTGTCAATACCGCTGACATTGCCCCAGGAAAAGGTAACCAGACCATATTTCGGCAATAGCATATTTGCCTCATACACTTCTTTTTTTAATTCTTCCAGCATTTGTATTATCCTCCTGTCCTAGCATAACGGTACCTATTTGAACACTGCCTCAATCTTGAAATTTAACGATTTACTGTGTTAACGTCAATCGACGTACGT
>JAFLTA010000100.1 GCA_022510685.1 Lachnospiraceae bacterium
TTTTAATTTTTTTTGCTGCACTCTTTGTGGTTCCGGTTGCTGAAAAATAGACTACCAAAACCTTTTTCTTTTTTGATTTACTTGCCACATTTACATTTACTGCCGGAAATGTCAGCCCGGCAATCAATGCAAACACCAATAATAAATTCATCCAAACTATACTTTTTTTCTTTATCATAATATTGTCCTCCTATTTCCAAACCTCTTGTGCCAGTCTAAATACCGCCCATCCTTTCGGCCATCCACAGTACATGGTAGCGTGGGTAATGATGGCAGCAATCTCCTCCTTTGTCACACCATTATTTTTGGCATTGACAAGGTGATATGTGAGAGAGGAGTCTGCGATTCCGGAAGCCATAAGCGACACTACCGTAATAATGCACTTTGTTTTCACATCGATCGCTTCCTCGTTCCATACCTCACCAAACAACACATCATCATTCAAATGCGCAAACATTGGCGCAAAATCTCCTAATTGTTCTCTTCCTGCTGTCTGCTTAATCCTTTCACTCATATTCATTTTCCTCCTAACATCTAAAAATATTTATTTTAATCGTCCGTAATCTTCTGCGTCAACCGGCTCGCACCACTCTGTACTGCCACCCTCTGCAGGTACTTCGATTGCAAGATGCGCAAACCAACTATCTTTTGCTGCACCATGCCAATGTTTTACACCTGGCGGTATATTAACAACATCACCCGGATGGAGTTCCCGCGGCTCTTTTCCCTGTTCCTGATAGTAACCGCGTCCTGCTGTCACTAAAAGAATTTGCCCACCTCCTTTTTCTGCATGATGAATATGCCAAAAATTTCGGCATCCCGGCTCAAACGTAACATTGAAAATAGTTACCTGATTCTGTGAAAGCGTATTCAGATAGCTTTGTCCGTCAAAAAACTGTCCGTATGGATTTTTTTCACCCATGAGAAATACACTGAGTTCTTCTTTCATTATCTGCACCTCCAAATTGAATATAAAATATTGATTGGTTTTTTCTACGCTTCATCCTACGCCGCCAATTCAATCAGAACATCATAGTCTCCCTTCAAACTTCGAATTTTGGCGAGTTTACAGGTAATAACACCGATATTTACCCGTGGTCCATACTCCTCAGAATCTTTTTCACCCGAATGAAGAATCGTAAAATAAGATGCACTAATAGCATAGTCAATATCCCCGTCCAGCCAACCATAATGCAGTGCATTTTTTTTGTACGGAAGTTTCTTCGGTATTATGCCGCAGAAATCATAGGAATAGCGTTCCACATGAACCGTATATGGCAGTTTTTTAATCAACGCCTTTGCTGTAACACTATTGTTGAGAACACCCGGAATCACAGTGTTACCAAAATGCATATTAATTTTTGTCCCGTTCTTTATTACACGAGCAGGCATTCCCGCAGCCATCGCATTTTTCTTTTTCGAAGGAATCACCCGGATATTTACCCATCCCTTATACGTTTTCCCCTTTACTTTTGCAATAGCGGTAATTTTGGCAATTCCCTCTCTCTTTGCAGTGAACATTCCAGTTTTTGAGACAGATACAATGCTTTTTTTCTCAGGACGAAACGTAATCTTTGCCTTCTTTTGTTTCGGCACGGTTACTTTTATCCGCTTCTTTTTTCCCTCTTTCACGGAAAAATGTTTTTTTGTTACATTTCGGTTGTTGATTTTCAAGCAGATCCTATTCTTTGCACTGCTTGCAACCGATATCACGGACAAATTTCCCGTAAAAACAGTACCGGTCAACAAGCTTGCAATTAAAAATACAGAAATTACTTTCCTGATTAAAATTCTTTTTTTCATACTCTTTTTCTCCTATCTCATTCATGACAAATCACCACAACCGGCTACTCTATGTTTTTTCTAATCTGAAAATAAACCTCCACGCCCCAGGTATCACCCTTGTTTGACTCGTATGCTTCCTGCACTGCCTCTGTCAATCCTCCAGCATCCGTATAATAGCCTACAGGAGTTGCTGTAATATCTGCCCCTGCCATATCCTTAAAATAGAGCCGCAGCTGTCCGTCACTGAACAGATACAATTCACCGGCTTTGACATCGGTAATGGTTGTTTCATCATTTCTCGTATAATTTCCTCTGACGTCTTGTGCGACAAAGCCCTGTTTTTCTTCATAGGTATAGGTGGGAAACAGCAACTCGGAATCGGACAGATAATCCAGCATGGTGATAGCGGCATCATTGTTATACATGCTGACTGCCCAATCTTTCTCTCCATCCTGACCAATCCGAACCGATACGGCATTTTCCAGCACATCTCCTTCATAGGCAGAGCCACTGTTTTCATTTTTTGAGTTTTCATCTGTACTGCCATCTGTCAATGCACCCTCTGAAGCATCCGGATTGATTACATCTGCCGGTGGAGTTCCCGGATCCTCCGTCTGTGAGCTGCATCCCATAAGGGAAACCATGCTAATAGCAAGCAGTAATGTCATACTCCATGTGATTATTTTTTTCATATACATCTCTCCTTTAATCGTCATTGTTTTTTATTAAATTCACTATGCTTATCTTTTTTAATTTTGAAGCGAAAGCATAGGCAAATCCAAAGAATAAAAGCGGTATGGTAATCATCGGAAGAATCGTTCCTAAAACACTGAATCCGGACCTAAATTCCCCGATTCCAAACATCTTAAAGACGCTGCTTATGGCAGAATCAGCACAAAGAGCGGAAAGGCAGATTCCGATTCCCGTTCCAATGATGACCACAATCAAAAATCTGAGCGCAAAGGAAAGCCGCAGCCTGCCAGGCGACAATCCCATGCTTTTGTAAATCGCCATCTTCCCGGTTTCCGACTGTAACAGCTTATTTGCCGTAAGTGCCACAGAAATGAGAATAAACAAGGCGGCGACCAGATAAATAACGCCAACCAGTGCGTGCATTACAAATACAATTCCGTCAAGTCCCGACCAGCTATTGGTATGGACATCGATGCCTCTGTAATTTTCCTGCAAATATTCCATCGCATAATCTCTTATGGAACCGTTTTCTAAAATGTAATGATAACACCAGATATGTCCGGTAATATCACCGATTTTAGAATACCCCGTGAGATTCATACCAATATTACTTCCCATACCGTTAGCACATTGATAAATTCCGGACACCGTATAGTGTTCCATTTTCCCATTCGATGCCACCGGAACCGTATCCCCTATCGACAGTTTCAACTCGTTTGCAACCGTATCGGTAATCAGTATGCTGTTTCCGTCACAGACATTGCCAGAGAGTACATGAAACCACTTTGTATCGTTTAATACATTAGCGGTATATTCCTGTC
>JAFLTA010000101.1 GCA_022510685.1 Lachnospiraceae bacterium
CATAACCTGCTGCGATACCCTGACCTACACCAGGACCAATACCTGCGATAACTGCAAGACCTGCACCAATTGCAGAACCCATTAATACTAAACCTTGATTGTCGATATTCATGATAATATCCTCCTTAAAAAATAATTATTAGTTTGTTTTTTACGCCTCCGTCATTAAGCTTGCTCGCCAATGGCATCGGAGACAAAGCACATTGTCAACATACAGAATACATATGTCTGAATCGCACCGGCAAACACATCCAGATAAATGTGCAGTGCAGCCGGCCAGATTAGAGTCAGCACCTTAGGCAGTAAGCCGTAAATCAGTCCCATCATAACCGTTCCTGATAAAATGTTACCAAAGAGACGGAGGGACATGGAAATCGGTGTTGAGAACTCACTAATCAGATTCATCGGGAAGAATAAAAAGATTGGCTCAAACAATCCCTTAATCTTGCCGAATTTCTGGTACTTGAATCCATTGTACTGAATCATCACCCAGGTAATGATAGCCAACGGAAACGTCACACCGTAGTCTGCAGTTGGCGGTCGTAATCCCAGCAGACCGGACAAGTTACACGTTAGGATAAACAAGAACAACGCACTGACATAATTGCGGAATTTCAATGCATTTTTTGCTCCCATTGAACCGGCAACCATTCCGTCCAGTGATTCCACCATAAGCTCGATCACATTCAGAAATGCTCCCGGCACCTTATCCGGTTCCGCCTTTTTAATCGCACGGTTCGCACAGATTGCAAATATGAAAATTGCCGCAATGACAATAATCATCGAGATGTGCGTGGTGGTTAAATAGACATCCGTTCCCAAGAATGAAAACTTGGTGTCGGTATATCCATGGATAAAAAAGTCCACCTGCTGGTCATCTCCCTTTGCCAGAAATACATTTACTGCACCGAGACCCTGTGACATACTCAAGACGCCACTTCCCACATTCTCACCTTCCTTTTCTATAGATTTTGCTCCGCCGTATGCCGGAACCTACTATCTCACGTACCTAAAAGCCGGCTCCAAACCACTATGCGGATTTTATGTGATAGCGTAGCCCTGTAAGCCGTGAATTCTCCCGGCTACACGCCTGACATAACATATGGCGTACTCCCAAAGACCCTGCTATAACATTCATTTTTTACGGTGCTTTTCCATAAACTTATGCACCGTCGGCTGGGCAAAGGCACTAAGCTTCACCCCGAATAACGTTAATATCGTGCCCAATGGATGGGCATACTGATAAAAATACATACTCACCGCCAGAACTACCGCCATGACTGCCACCCGCTGCACGGATGCCACCTGCGTATGGCGGGTCGCCTGACCAGGCTCTAAATCCAGCGCAATATCCAGATGGTGAAACATATGCCAGAGAAGAAATATAGCTGCGGCACCTCCCAGCAATGAGCCCAGAATCATGGCAATCTTATTGCCGCCGATAATGGCTAACACCACTGTCACCAATAGCGTCCATATCCCTGAACTAATCATCATCTCCTGTAATATCTGTCTCGCCTGTCTCATATTCCTCCGGATGTTCCTTGCGATAGTTTTTCAAACTCTCGATATACTTAAGCTGCTCATGTTCCTTTTTCATATCCGCCATGTAAAAGGATTTGGTCACGATATAGACATTCCGGAATGCTGCACCGATTCCCAATACCAGCATAAGCGGAAACGCTATCTCAGTACCTATCAGCCTGTTCAGCCAAACCCCGATCCATGCACACAAAAAGATGGGAACCATCATGCTAATACTAATCTGTGTAATCATGGTAAAACTGCGAAATACTTTCTTTTCTTTCTTGTCCATAAGCACAAACCTCTCAACTATATTATTATAGTGTATTCTCGTGGAAAAGTCTACCAAATATCTGCAAAAATATTCTTTACAAGACTGTGAATGATGATTATAATATTTCTAATATTTGAAGATGAGTCTGAATGCTCTGTAAGATTTGAGCATTTTGTCCTCAGAAAGGAGTGCCTATGAGCCGTCCACGTTTGTTTCGCAGACGATTTATTCCTGATGAAAACATCGAACTGAAAGACGATATGATTTTAGTGCTGGAGCCTGATCTGATCGTGACTAGCTGGAATGTGCTGAAACCAAGACGGGATATTTCCCGGGGGGTATCTGCCTATTATATTGACAAAGGCATCAAAGTGAGCAAAATATTTGACAATGCAGGACAGATGGTGTACTGGTACTGCGATATTATTGAAACGGTTTATGACGCTGATACAAATACTTATACCTTTAATGATTTGCTCATTGATGTAATCATCTATCCGGACGGACAAGTGGAGGTGCTGGATATGGATGAATTTGCAGATGCCATGGAGCAAGGCATCCTGACTGTAGGCACTATTGCTCATGCCATGCGCGCTACCGACAATTTATTACATACGATATACAGCGGAGAGTTCGTGCAATATACGGAATACATTGACGGAATCTTAGCTTCTATACGATAAACGGCAGATACCACCGTGTTGTATCTGCCGTTTGTTTTTTATATGATTCATGTACCAAAGCCCCTCCCGGACTCAGGTTGTATCCGCATGCATTTACTTTTTCACTTCTATCGCTTCCTTGCCTCCCATATACGGACGAAGCGCCTCCGGAATGCGTACACTGCCGTCTGCCTGCAGATTATTTTCCAGAAAAGCTATGAGCATACGGGGTGGTGCCACTACTGTATTATTCAACGTGTGGGCAAAGTATTTGCTGCCATCCTCCTTGCGGACGCGAATCTGCAGACGTCTCGCCTGGGCATCTCCCAGATTGGAGCAGCTTCCCACCTCAAAATATTTCTGCTGACGCGGAGACCATGCCTCCACATCGATGGATTTCACTTTCAAGTCTGCCAAATCTCCGGAACAGCACTCTAAGGTACGAACCGGAATATCCAGCGTGCGGAATAAGTCAACCGTATTCTGCCATAATTTGTCGAACCACTCCGGACTCTCCTCCGGTTTGCATACGACAATCATTTCCTGTTTCTCAAACTGATGG
>JAFLTA010000102.1 GCA_022510685.1 Lachnospiraceae bacterium
TTCTAATTATCCTTCATTTCTCTCACACCAATAAACCCCACCTAAATACTATTTGGTCATTAGATGGGGCCATAAATACTATATCTACACACAAAAATCCTTTCTTGGATGCTTAGTCGTTAAAATATCCCTCTGCTTAGCCAGGGCGACATGGGTATATATTTCCGTAACGTTGATAGAACTGTGCCCCAGCATTTCCTGAATATAGCGGATATCCACGTCGGCTTCCAAAAGACTGGTGGCAAAGGTATGGCGAAACATATGTGGGGTGATATGAAAATCTATTGCAGCGAGAGCAGTATATTTATTGATCATCCGGCGGACGGCTTGGTCGGACAGGGCATTGCCTGATTGATTCGCAAAGAAAAAGTGGCAGTGTGAGATTTCGTACTCATAATTACATCTGTATTCTTCTAATATCTGAATAACATCATCATTTCCAATCTGAAGTCGTCTTTCTTTTGCGCCCTTTCCGTAAATAAGGATGGTTCTCTCATAGAGGTTAATGTCCACTGGCTTTAAAGAGCAAAGTTCAGAAATCCGCATACCGGTCGCAAATAAAAGCTCAATAACTGCAGCATCCCTCAATGCGTTGCGCCGTTGATAACTGGTTTTAGCATTCTTACGATAGATATATATGGTCGCTAAAATCTTTTCTACCATATGGAGAGGGATTGTTTTAGGGAGAATAACCGGTTCCCGGAATTTTATTTGAAGTCTGCTAAAAGGATTTCGTTCAAGTAATTCCTTGTACTCAAAATAGTGAAAGAGTGCCTTAATAGAGGCAATCTTTCGTTTTACTGTCTTAGGCTTGTATTTTTGGTGGAGACCGGCAATAAAAGTTTCCAACAAATCGGGTGATATATCTTGGATGTTATGTGCCTCTATTTGTTCTAGAAATTGGAATAGATCAATTGTATAAGCTTTCAGCGTTTTAGTATCCAGTCTCTTTTGGGATTCGCAGTAGTGTAAATAGCTGTTTATTTGGGTTCGTAAATCGTTCATATTTGTCTCCTTTGTTTTTGTATTATTCTATCAAATGTACTTCGAGATTTTAAATGAAAATATCGGAAATTTTTGGGCAAGACGGCTTGACAAACATATTATATTCATGTACAATATATCCGTCTATAATAGTCGATGAATCGTCTATCTTATTTTAATGTGCTCTTTGCACATTCCGGCTTTTCTGCCGCTTTATTCAAAATGATAAAAATAGTGGCAGAGTGAGTTTCCATGATCCTCTGCCTAAAAAGGAGGGATTTTCATGGAAAGAATGCTGCAAAAAGAAGATTGGAGGCTTATGTCACTATCGGGAAAACAGGAGTATACTGTGCAGGACATATTGGATTTGCCTGAAGGAGAGAGAGCGGAGCTCATAGACGGAGAGATCTTTTTCATGGCGTCGCCTACGGCGACCCATCAGGCAATAGTAGGATGGCTTTATACGGAAATTTATCGCTATATCAGTGAAAGAAATGGAAAATGCCGGGTATTCATTTCTCCTTTTGCCGTGTTTTTGAAAAATGATGACAAAAATTATGTGGAGCCGGATATCTGTGTGATCTGCGACAGGGAGAAGCTGGATAATCAGGGCTGCCATGGAGCACCGGATTGGATTGTGGAAGTTGTTTCTTCTTTCAGCAGGCGCATGGATTATTACAGGAAGCTTTCTGCCTATCAGGAGGCTGGTGTGAGGGAATACTGGCTGGTGGATTCCTTGAAGAAAACGATTGTAGTTTATAATCTTGAGCAGGAAGAGATGCCTGTAGTACATCCTTTTGGCGATATGGTAAGAGTGGGTATCTATGAGGATTTTGCCATAGACTTTTCCCAAATGACGGACTATGACTATGATTAAAAATAATACAGGACAATCCTAACCTTCAAATAGACAAATTTCCCAAATACTGTTATAATGGACAGAAGGAGGGTGATATTATGTTAGCAACATTAATTCCTTTATTTGATGAAAATTTGGTAGTAAATGCGTATTCTTTATTTACGCAAAAGAAAAATTCTTTCTTAAACCCCAGTATACAGGGATCGGGACTGTATGACGGAGCTGCTACTGTGGCCGGGTTGGAGATCATTCAGAGTATGGGTGTGGATACCATTTCCGAAGATATACCTATCTTTGTACCGGTTACGAATATCTCCATTTTTTCCGATATTGACAGCCAGTGCGATGCTCCCCATGAGAGGCTGGTACTGTTGATGGACAACTCCGTTCTTCCGCAGGAAACTTATGTAAAGCGGCTGAAGGAATTGAAGGACAGCGGCTACAAGCTGGCTATGCGTAAGCTTGAGGTGGCAAAATTCGAGGAGTATAGGCAGATTCTGCTTTTGGTGGATTATATGTTCTTAAATCATAAGAAAATTGACATTACCAAGGCACGGATCTATTTCCAGAAGATTTATCCCAATATACAGCTCTGTGCGGGCAACATTGAGGATATGGAAAGCTTTGAACAACTGAAAGCGGAGGGAGGCTATCAATTTTACGAGGGACCTTTCTTCCGTGTGCCCATCAACAACGGGCAGAATGAGGTAGCGCCCTTAAAGGTAAATTATATTCAGCTGTTGAGTATGGTAAACGGTCCGGATTTTGAACTGACGGAAGCGGCGGATGTTATCGGTAGGGATACCGCATTGGTAATTGCCCTGTTAAAGATGGTAAATCGTGTGACTGTCAACTCCCAGATTACTTCGATTCGCCATGCGGCGGCCATGTTAGGTGAAAAGGAATTGAGAAAATGGCTGACTACGGCGGTAGCAGGTGTGCTGTATACGGATAAGCCCAACGAGATTACCCGCCTTTCCCTGTTACGTGCTAAATTTGCAGAAAATCTGGCACCGGCCTTTTCTCTGGCGATACAGTCTTCAGAATTGT
>JAFLTA010000011.1:0-62858 GCA_022510685.1 Lachnospiraceae bacterium
GACGTACTGGACGTACGTCGATTGACGTTAACACAGTAAATCGTTAAATTTCAAGTTGAGGCAGGGTTCGAATAGGTACCGTTATGCTAGCATAACGGCTCCTATCTGAACCCTGTTTAGTTCCGGCTGGAGCAAAATAATATTGTTGCTATCAAATGATTCTATGTGAATGACGATTAACATGACAGCACATATTGATTGCCACAGGAAGTCCCGCAATGTGTGTGGGATACACTTCCACATTGACACCGAGAGCAGTTGTCTTTCCTCCCAACCCTCCCGGACCGATATCTAATTCATTCATTTTTGTAAGTAATTCTTCTTCCAGTTCTGCAACATAAGGTATCGGATTATGTGTGTCCAAATTTCGGGTCAGAGCCTTTTTTGCCAGAAGTGCGCACTTTTCAAATGTTCCTCCGATACCAACACCCACAACAACCGGTGGACAGGCATTTGGTCCTGCAAGCTTTACCGTTTCAATGACTACCTCTTTGACCCCTTCAATTCCATCAGCCGGCTTTAACATGCAGACACGGCTCATATTTTCACTGCCAAATCCCTTTGGCGCCACAGTGATTTCTATTTGTTCGCCGGGAACAATCTCATAATGGATGATTCCCGGTGTATTATCTTTCGTATTTTCCCGAATGATGGGATCACCTACGACAGATTTACGCAGATACCCTTCCTCATAACCCTGACGAATTCCTTCATTAACGGCATCCTCCAGAGAAATTCCCTCAATATGTACATCTTGCCCTATTTTTAGAAATACTACTGCCATTCCGGTATCCTGACAAATAGGAATGAGATCCTCTCTGGCTATTTTTAAGTTATCTTTTAGTTGAGATAAAATTTGCTCTCCTAATTCCGATGTCTCCGTATCTGCTGCCTCAAATAATTTACCCTTAACATCAGCAGATAATTCATAATTTGCCTCAATGCACATTTCTTTAATATTTTCAATGATGGTATCTGTTGTTATCGTTCTCATTTTTACCTCATTTCTTTAACTTGATGGCAACAATTTGAACCCTGCTTCAATCTCGATATTTTGCTCTAGCCTGGGACATAACAGGGTTCAGATTAGCTCCATCATACTAGGATTGTACTAACCCTACACAACACTGGTCCGACATCCCTGCCGGACCAGCTCATTGTTATTTAACTATATCAGAATCCGTTTCAGATTCATTCTCTGTTTCTTGTGGAACAACGTCTCTCACCTTTGTGATACTTGCTACAACAATTTCCTTCGTCGGGTCCAAATCAATCAGCTTCACTCCTGAAGTGATACGACCCAGCACAGAAATCTCATTTACCATAATCTGAATGATAATTCCCTCTGTAGTAATTATCATAACTTCGTTATCACTATTTACTGCCTTAGCGGAAACGACATTACCTGTTTTTTCTGTAATCTTATAACACTTAATTCCCTTTCCACCACGATGTTGAGGTGTAAATTCATCTAAGTTAGTACACTTACCCATTCCATACTCGGATACTAACAATAATTGTTCTCCCTGAGTATTTAACTGCATGGCAACCACTTCATCATCATAGGAAAGATTCATACCAATTACACCCATGGAAGGTCTTCCGGTAGTCCGCACATCTTTTTCATGGAAACGGATACACTGACCATGTTTGGTAATCATGATGATATCTTTGGTATTATCAGTAATCTTTACTTCAATCAGTTCATCATCATCTCGTAAATGAATCGCCTGCAATCCCGATTTACGGATATTAAAATAATCTAATATCGGTGTCTTCTTGGCAATACCACGTTTTGTTACCATAAACAAATACTTATCTTCCTCATATTCCCTAAAAGGAATGACAGCGGTAATTTTTTCATCCGGCATCAACTGTAACAAATTGATAATCGCGGTTCCTCTGGAAGTGCGACTGGATTCGGGAATTTCATATGCCTTAATACGATAAACCCGTCCCGTATTTGTGAAGAACATAATATAATGATGAGTGGTCGTCATAATCATATCATCAATATAATCGTCTTCAATAATCTGCATTCCTTTAATACCTTTACCACCACGATGCTGACTCTTGAAGTTATCCTCCGTCATACGCTTAATATAACCAAGCTTCGTCATAGTGATAATCGTATTTTCATTTGGAATCATATCTTCCATGGATATGTCGTATTCATCAAAACCAATGGATGTCCTACGATCATCGCCATATTTATCACGAATCAATATGATTTCTTCTTTGATAACACCCAGCAAAATTTTGCGGTCACCGAGGATTGCCTTATACTCCTCAATTTTCTTTTGTAACTCTGCATATTCCGCTTCGATTTTTTCTCTTTCCAGACCGGTCAGAGCACGCAAACGCATATCAACGATAGCTTGTGCCTGCGCATCTGTAAGCTGGAATCTCTCTATTAAGGATTCCTTTGCTTCTGCCGTATTTCTAGAAGCACGGATTAGTTTGATTACCTCATCAATATGATCCAGAGCAATGAGTAATCCCTCTAAAATATGTGCTCTTTCCTCCGCCTTATTCAAATCGTATTTTGTACGGCGGGTAACCACTTCTTCCTGATGCTTCAGGTAATGTTGAAGCATCTGCATAATATTCATGACAACAGGCTCATTATTCACCAGTGCCAACATAATGACACCAAACGTATCCTGAAGTTGTGTATGTTTGTATAATTGATTCAATACAATATTCGGATTGACATCACGCCGAAGTTCAATACATACCCGCATTCCTTCACGGCTTGTCTCATCGCGCAAGTCTGTGATTCCATCCACTTTTTTATCCCGATGAAGTTCCGAAATTTTTTCCAGCAGACGCGCCTTATTTACCAGATATGGCAGTTCTGTCACCACAATGCGGTTTTTACCGTTTTCCATTGGCTCGATTTCCGTCACCGCACGGACACGAATTTTACCTCTTCCGGTACGGTATGCTTCCTCGATACCACGAGTACCTAAAATCTGGGCACCGGTAGGAAAATCCGGTCCCTTAACAATATCCATTACATCTTCAATTGTAGTTTCTCTATCTTCCTGTATATCATCAATAATCTGAACCACTGCATTAATGACTTCCCGCAAATTATGTGGAGGAATATTTGTAGCCATACCAACGGCAATTCCTGATGTACCATTCACTAAAAGGTTTGGATAACGGGATGGAAGAACAGTAGGCTCTTTTTCTGTCTCATCAAAGTTAGGAATGAAATCAACGGTATCTTTTCCGATATCCGCTAACATTTCCACAGAGATCTTGCTGAGACGTGCCTCTGTATAACGCATTGCCGCAGCACCATCACCATCCACGGAACCAAAGTTACCGTGTCCGTCTACCAACGGATATCTGGTGGACCAGTCCTGAGCCATATTTACCAATGCACCATAAATAGAACTGTCACCATGTGGATGATACTTACCCATGGTATCACCGACGATACGGGCACACTTACGATGGGGTTTATCCGGTCCGTTATTCAGCTCATCCATTGCATATAGAATACGACGCTGTACCGGTTTCAGTCCGTCACGGACATCCGGCAAAGCTCTCGCTGCAATAACAGACATCGCATAATCAATATATGACGTTTCCATTTTTTCTTTCAGATCCACATCATGAATCTTATCAAAAATATTTTCGTCCATGTTTTCCTCCATATTTGTTCTACACGTGTAGTATAATTATCAAGTCTTAAATATCCAAGTTCTTTACAAATTTTGCATTTGCTTCTATAAACTCCCGCCGCGGTTCCACCTTATCTCCCATTAAGGTATTAAAAGTTAAATCAATTTCTGCCTCTGAAGTTTCACCCATATTGACACGAAGTAAAACTCTCTTCTCCGGGTCCATAGTAGTATCCCATAGCTGCTCTGCATCCATCTCACCGAGACCTTTGTAACGCTGGATTTTATTATTTCCGTCACGTCCGATTTCCGTGAGAATCTCATTCAGTTCGTTATCGTCATAGGCATAGCGCACCATCTTATTTTTCTCTACTTTGTATAGAGGGGGCTGCGCTAGATATACATGACCCTGACGAATTAACTCCGGCATGAAACGATATAGGAAAGTGAGCATCAATGTTGCAATATGCGCACCATCCACATCGGCATCTGTCATGATAACAATTTTGTCATAACGTAGTTTACTGATATCAAAATCATCACCGATTCCCGTTCCGAAAGCAGTTATCATAGCCTTAATTTCATTATTCACAAGAATCTTGTCCAAACGGGATTTCTCTACATTCAATATTTTTCCACGGAGTGGTAATATTGCCTGTGTAGCACGGTTTCTCGCCGTCTTTGCACTTCCTCCGGCGGAATCCCCCTCAACGATATAAATCTCACAGTTCTTTGGATCCTTATCGCTGCAGTCTGCCAATTTTCCCGGAAGGGCACTCCCCTCCAAAGCAGTTTTTCTTCGTGTTAAATCTCTTGCCTTGCGGGCAGCATCTCTGGCACGCTGGGCTAAAACTGCCTTTTCACATATTGTCTTGGCTACTGCCGGATTCTGCTCCAAAAAGTAGGTAAGCTGTTCCGTAACTACTGATTGTACAGCTCCTCTCGCTTCACTATTTCCAAGCTTTTGTTTTGTCTGACCTTCAAACTGCGGCTCAGAAATTTTAATACTGATAATCGCAGAAAGACCCTCACGGATATCTTCTCCTGCCAAGTTTTCATCATTATCCTTTAAGATTTTGTTTTTCTTTGCATAGTCATTAAATGTTTGTGTCAATGCATTTCTAAAACCTGTCAAATGAGTACCACCCTCCGGTGTTGTAATGTTATTTACGAAACTATAAGTTCCCTCCTGATAGGATTCATTATGCTGCATTGCCACTTCCACATAAATATCATTTCTCTGTCCTTCACAATAAATCACATCTTCATACAAAGCATCTTTTTGTTTATTCAGATAGGAAACGTATTCCTTGATTCCTCCTTCGTAGTGGAAAGAACGGATTTTCGGCTCCTCCAAACGACGGTCAATCAGAGTAATCTTTAATCCTTTTGTAAGGAAAGCCATCTCTCTAAGTCTCTGGCGCAAAATTTCATAATCAAACACTGTTTCCTCAAATATACTTTTATCCGGCAAAAATATAACTTCGGTACCGGTACGATTTGTCTCACCGATTTCTTTTAACGGATAAATAACTTTTCCTCTTTCATAGCGCTGGCGATGCATCTTACCATTTTGATGAATGGTAACTTCCAGCCATTCGGAAAGTGCATTTACAACAGAAGCACCTACACCGTGCAGACCACCGGATACTTTATATCCTCCTCCGCCGAATTTTCCTCCTGCATGAAGAATAGTAAATACAACCTCCACTGCAGGAAGTCCCTTTTTATGATTAATACCAACAGGAATACCACGTCCGTTATCAACGACTTTAATGGAATTGTCTTTGTTAATCGTCACTTCAATTTCTGTACAATATCCTGCCAATGCCTCATCTACAGAATTATCAACAATTTCATATACGAGATGATGAAGACCACGAATAGATGTACTTCCAATGTACATACCCGGTCTTTTTCGCACTGCCTCCAGTCCTTCCAAAATCTGGATTTGGTCCGCTCCATATTCATTGCTTACTTCTGTTCCCATAATTTTCTCCATTTCTGCGTCACTATTTGTCGTATAAATTGAAGATTGTGTTAAATGACGCGGGCAACACAAAATTCTATATGTTTCATGATTGGTTAAACTCCATAAAACTTCTGCCAAAACAGATTACTTTTCTAATGTAACTGTACCGTTTTTGACACGGAATACCCTGTCTAATGTTAATCTGCTGTCTATAAATTCCTCCAGACCGGTACAGGTAATAATCGTTTGTATATCATGAATACTGTCTAGCAGATAGTTCTGCCTGTTTCTATCTAACTCAGACAATACATCATCCAATAATAATACAGGGCAATCTCCCACTGTTTTTTTGACGATTTCTATCTCTGCGAGTTTTAATGCCAATGCGCAAGTCCTCTGCTGACCCTGTGAGCCATACTTTCTCAAATCAAACTCACCATTCATAAAACACAAATCATCTCTGTGAGGTCCTGCATTTGTAGAGCAGAATTTCAAATCCCGCTCCCTGCATTTATTTAACGCCTGTTCCATTTCACCCGAATTTACATCAGGTTCATAATACATCTGAATCAGTTCTTTGTTATTTGTCAAACTACTGGCAACATTCTGAACCAATTCACCTATTTCATCTACAAACTTTTGTCTCCTTTTTATGATTTTTTCACCAAACTCCACCAGTTTTTCATCCCAAACCGACAAGGTATCTTGCAGAGAAGGTTCAAATGAAATCTGTTTTAACAGCTTATTTCGCTGCATTAAAATTTTATTATATTCAGCTAAATCATATAGATATACAGGATCCAGCTGACATAATTCCATATTCATAAATCGTCTTCTCTCACCGGGACCGTTTTTTATGATGCGTAAATCCTCGGGAGAGAAAAATATAATATGCGATAACCCCATTAATTCACTAGAACGCTTAATAGGAACCCCGTCAATTGCAATTCCTTTTCCCTTATTTTTTCGCATGTGCATATCAATCTTGTGAGATATTTCCCTTTTTGTCATATACATACGGATATGAGCTTCTTCCATGCCAAACTGAATCAATTCCTTATCCTTACTGCCCTTATGGGAATTTGTTGTACCACACACGAAAATCGATTCCAAAATATTCGTTTTCCCTTGTGCGTTATCCCCATAGAGAATATTCGTATTAGGATGAAATTCCAGCTTCGCATTATCATAATTCCGGAAATTACCCACTTCAATTGAATCTATTATCATTGTCACTCACCTATTGCGATAAGATAACGGTAACAACTTGAACCCTTTAGTCCCCATCCGTTATCATAACTTCCTGTCCTTGATATTCAAATACATCCTGAGGATATAATTTTTTTCCCCGGCGTGTATCCACCTCCCCATTTACCTTGACTTCTCCATTTTGAATTACCACTTTTGCCTCCACTCCGGAGGAAACCAGACCGGCAAGTTTCAACGCCTGTCCAAGTTTAATAAAATCATCTGTGATTTGAATTGCCTCCATATCCCAGACCCCTTTCTATCACACATTAAAGTTGACAGGAAGAATTAAATAAATATAAGTCTCCTCATCATCCTTAATAAAACATGGTGCCTTTGGATTAATCATGTACATGGTAATATCCTCCTCGTCAATTACCCGCAGCGCATCTATCAAAAAACGCGGATTAAATCCAATCAAAATATCTTTTCCCTCTTTAACTGCATCAATATCCTCGTCCATAGATCCGATAGAAGAATTCATTGTAAATCCCATATGTTCATCCTGCACATCAATAATTACCGGTTTTTTGTCCGATTCTTTTAAAAGCAGGGTAGTTCTATCAATACAATCTAACATTTCATTTTTATTGACCTTTATTTTTGTCTCATAGTCACTGGAAAGCATTTTCTCTATTTTGTAGTATTCCCCTTCAATCAGTCTTGATAACACTAAAGTATCGTCAAATTCAAATAATACATGCTTGTCCGTGAAAAATAAAGATACCTCATCATCCATTCCTCCATTGATTATCTTACTGATTTCTATCAATGTTTTTCCGGGAATAATGACACTAACATCATCATAACTTTCTTTCAGTTGAACCTTACGGATGGAAATACGGTGTCCGTCTAAAGATACCACCTTTAGTTCCGATCCATGAATCTCAAACAGTTCACCTGTCATAACCTTGGCATTTTCGTTATCAGAAATAGAAAATACTGTCTGACGAATAATATCTTTTAATGTAAACTGTGAAATGAATACATTTTTTTCTCTGACAATATCCGGAAGATATGGAAATTCCTCTGTAGATTTTGCCACAATATTAAATTTTGACTTACCGCAACTGATTTTCATATTATAGTCAGTATCCACAGAAATATATACTTCATCAGATGGCAGCTTTCTGATAATCTCAAAGAAAACCTTCGCCTTTACAGCAACAGAACCGCTTTCTTTAATTTCACCCTGCACAACTGTCTCTATTCCAATCTGCAGATCATTGGCAATGAACTTAATCTGATTATCCTTAGCTTCAATTACAACGCATTCTAAAATTGCCATAGTTGTTTTACCGGGAATGGCTTTCATTACAATATTCATTCCCTCAATCACCTTTGCCTTATCACAAACGATGTTCATGTTTATAACTCCTTTCCAAAAATCAGAGATAAATATATAAATATAATTTAAATATTTTACAGTAGCAGTAGTAGTAGAGGTTGTGAATTTGAGGAAAAGTGATTTTTCACTTACAAATTAAGAAACTTAAGCTTATGGAAAAATGAAAAAACAAGTTTCTGATTGATGTGAAAATTTCCTTTTTTGTACACAATCTCATTTTGGAAGAAAACTATTTCGTGTAGTGATATTCACAAAAAATGTGAAGATGTTTATTGTGTTTCCACATATTCACATCTGAGTTTCTTCCTATTTAAATAACTATTTTATAAAATAATTATTGTGGATCTATTTTTTTTGTCAGGACATCAACTGTAGTAATAGATTCCTCATCTCCCTCATCCAGTTTTTTCTTGATGATTTCCTCACCGTGAAGAATCGTAGAATGATGTCGGTTTCCAATCTTGCTGCCGATTTCTTCGTATGTACTGTTTGTCAGCTGCCTGCACAAATACATACAAATATGTCTTGGATAAACAATATTGGAGTTTCGTTTGGCAGATAGTAAGTCCTTCATAGTAATATTGAAGTGATCTGCTACTGTCTCCACAATATAATCAATGGTAATCTGTCGTTTCATATTCGGATTGATAATATCAACCAGAGCTTTTTTTGCAGATTCCAATGTAATCTCCGTATTACATAAATTTGAAAAGGAAAGTACCTTATTGATAGCACCTTGTAATTCTCTAATATTGGAGAGAATATTGCTGGCAATATAATCCAGAATAGAATCATCAATATTAATATTTTCCTCTTCAACCTTCTTTCGAAGAATTGCCATACGTGTTTCATATGTAGGCGGCTTAATATCAACAGTTAATCCCATTTCAAAACGTGAACGCAATCTCTCCTCCAAGGTAGTCATGGTAGACGGATGCTTGTCTGAGGAGATAATGATCTGTTTCTGCGACTCATATAAATGGTTAAATGTATGGAAAAATTCCAACTGTGTGGATTCCTTACCTATAATAAATTGAATATCGTCAATGAGCAAAACGTCCACATTACGATATTTATTACGAAATTCCTGTTTCGTGATAGTATGTTCATTATGATGACTGTCACGAACTGCATCTACAATTTCGTTAGTAAAAGTTTCGCTTGTGACATACATGACATTTTTATCTGCATCATGTTCCTGAATATAGTTTGCAATAGCGTGCATGAGATGAGTCTTTCCAAGACCGGCGCCACCGTAAATATAAAGTGGGTTATAAGTGTCTCCCGGTTCTTCAGCAACTTTTAATGCAGCAGCATTCGCATAGTCATTATTATCACCAACCACAAATGTATCAAAAGTATATTTGGAATTTATGGTCGGGTTATTATGCTTCTTTTCTGTTTTAAATGTGTCTTTTGTTTTTTGTTGATTTAACTCCCACAGAGAGACAAATGAAATATCATATTGTATTCCGGTTAATTCTTCAATGGAAATAGAGAGAAATAAGGAATATTTCTGTTCTACAAAGGATTTATTGCTTCCAATATTAGCGTCATCAATTAAAACAGTGAGATTTGTACCATCTATATGATAAATGCTCAATGTTTTTATAAATATACGATAAGCAGGAGCAGAAATTTCAAATTCCTTCTTCATATATTCGAGAATATCATCCCATTTTTCATAAAGCTCATTTCTCAAAACAGTGTCCCTCTTTTCCAACAAATTTATAACTGCTACAAGTGCTTTAATAGGCTTATATAGGCGTTTAAAGCGTATAAAACCCAGTATTACACCATATACACCTATTTTATATCAAATACGGCGAAAATACAAGTTAAAGTAGGTTGAAAAAATAAGATAAAGGTGGAGATATCCTAAAAAAATAAAAAATTATTGTGTATTTTGTGCACAAATTTTTGTGGATAATTGTGGATAACATTATTTTATGATATATCCACACTTATTTTAGTCTTATAAACAAAAAAAGTGAATAATTTGTTTTATAGCAAAATGTGTAGTATTTTAGGGATTTTTGATAAATGAAAGTGGATAATGTGAATAACTTTGTTAATAAATGTGTATAGCTTGGCTAAAATGCGGTTTCTTATCCACAAAATGTTTACAGCATGTTTATAACATAGCTATGAACGTGTATTCTATCTACGAAAGTAGAATTATGAAAAATAGGGACTTTTTTTATTGATAAACTATGATGGTGTACTGTTTATTTTGCGAATTCTACAATTGGCGAATTCGCAAAAATTGAATGAGTTTCTTCCTATTATAATGTTTAGAAAAAATTAATTTGTCTCTGTGATTTGATAATTCACAGAAAAAAAATGTGCAGTATTTTGTGAATATTATGAGGATAGTAGTGCATAAAGAAAACGTAATTTTGAAATCAGGATGATGTGTATTCAGAAATAGTGAGAGAATGCAGAATTTTACTTGACGAATACCTATTTTATCGTTATAATATGGATTATATGCGTTTTATGCATTGAAATTTAGGATATGGTTAGCGTGTTTTATGAAAAAAGGAGGTGTATTATTATGAAGATGACATTCCAGCCAAAGAAGAAATCCAGAAGCAGAGTTCATGGATTTAGAAAGAGAATGCAGACATCAAACGGACGTAAAGTTTTGGCAAAAAGAAGGGCAAAAGGAAGACATAAGTTATCTGCATAGGTCGCATTTGTGTGACCTTTTCTTCTTAAATAAAGTGATTCGTTATGGATTTGCTTTTGTAGAGGGAATATCGTGTTTGAATCAATTAAGAGTAATAGTGATTTTTTAAAGGTGTATCGACGGGGAAAATCCTATGCCAATAAGTATTTAGTAATGTATGTTCTTAATAACGACTTAAATAAGAACAGATATGGAATAACTGTTAGTAAAAAAGTAGGAAACAGTGTAGTAAGGCATAGGGTTACCAGGTTGATCAGAGAAAGTATCCGTTTGAATGAAGAAAAGTTTGAAAAGGGATACGACATCGTAATTATTGCGAGAAATACGGCAAAGGGTAGAAAATGTCCGGAAATTGAAAGTGCCGTATTACATTTGGGTAAGTTGCATCATATTTTGGTGAGATGATAGAAGAATGAAGAAATTCTTAATAGCATTGATAAGATTATATCGGAAATATCTATCTCCTTTAAAAGGAAGACCTACGTGTATTTATACGCCTACATGTTCTCAATATGCGATTGAGGCATTGCAGAAGTATGGTTTTTTGAAGGGGAGTTTTTTGGCTATTAAACGTATATTAAGATGCCATCCATTTGCGAAAGGTGGTTATGATCCGGTACCCTGACTTACCCATTGGATTCAGGAGGAAAATTTGTAATGATGGATGTAATTTTGACAACCTATCAGGGGTCAATACTTGGTCCGATTGCCAGGTTATTAGGACAGATTTTGGAATGGCTGTATGTGTTCATGTCAAGATTTGGTATTGAAAATGTAGGAGTATGCATGATTGCGTTTACTTTTTTGGTAAACCTGTTAATGCTGCCTTTGGTATTAAAGCAACAGAAATTTGCTAAGATGTCCAGTATCATGAATCCTGAGATTATGGCAATTCAGGAAAAGTATAAAGGTAAGAGAGATCAGGCATCTCAGCAAAAAATGTCTATGGAGACACAAGCTGTTTATCAAAAGTATGGTGTCAGCCCTGCAAGCGGCTGTCTTCCGATGCTGATTACTTTTCCTATATTATTTGCTTTGTATCGCGTAATTTATAACATACCGGCATATGTAAAACCAATTCATAATATGTATACGAATGTGGCTCAATCTGTTCGGAATCTGGGAATCAGTGTAGAAGATTTGAGCCAGATGACAAATAGTAAAACATATGTAATTCAAAATGCTGTAAAGGCAGACAGCGCAGATTTGAATTATTATATTGATATACTGGGACAGTTTAATCAGGAAGCATGGGACAAGTTAGCGAGTACCTGTAATGCAAAAGGTTTTGCATCTATAGCTGATTTGGTAGATCAGGTAAGTGGTCAGGCATATCACATCAATTCGTTTCTCGGATTAAATATTGCTGATTTGCCGGTAGTGCCTTTTATCGGTGGTGCTGCTCTTACTGCAAGTGTATTGATACCTATTTTATCAGTAATTACACAAATGATTAGTATGAAGTTAAGCATGGCTTCTACACCACAGCCTCAGGATACAGAAAATACGGCTATGGCTTCCATGAATACGATGAATAAAGTAATGCCATTTGTAACCGGTGTTATGTGTTTTATGTTTCCGATTGGTGTAGGTATTTACTGGGTTGCCGGTAACGTATTCCGTATATTGCAGACAATTGTGATTAATGCATATTTTAAACGTTTGGATATGGATGACCTGATTGCTAAAAATGTGGAAAAAGCCAAAAAAAGATTTGAAAAGCTTGGAATTGACCCAAATACAGCATTTGCTGATGTATCGAAACAGCGTACCAGCAATATTGATAAGTCAAAAACTAAAACATCACAATCTGCTACACGTAAGAAGGTAAATCGTCCGAAGAAATCTTTGGCGGATAAAGATTTTAAGCGTCCGGAAACAAATAAGAAGTATAAAGAGGGCAGTGTTGCACATTATGCAAATATGTTAGCGAGAGACAATGATGGAAAATGATGGATTAGGGAATTTTGACACCTGAATCACTAGTGTAAAGAGAAATGGAAATGTTTGTGCAAAGAGAGTATGCAGCAGCATACGGAAAAGAGGTGTAATATGTCAGAATGGCAGGAATTTTCAGCTAAGACAGTAAACGAGGCATTGACAAATGCAGTGGTACAGTTAGAAACAACGAGTGATAAACTGGATTATGAGGTAGTAGAACGAGAGTCATCAGGTTTGTTAGGATTATTT
The DNA here is from genome assembly GCA_022510685.1 of Lachnospiraceae bacterium. Lineage (GTDB taxonomy): Bacteria > Bacillota > Clostridia > Lachnospirales > Lachnospiraceae > Butyribacter. The sequence goes on from JAFLTA010000011.1 coordinate 13,086, forward strand.
AGTAAGCCGGCAGTAATTCGTGCAAAAGTGAAATCTTCCTTGGAGGATATTGCAAAAGATTTTTTAGGAAAAGTATTTGCTGCAATGGAGATTGTTGCAGAGATTCAAGTTGAAATGGATAATGAAGAAAATATTATGAATATTGATTTATCCGGAGAAGAAATGGGAATTCTTATCGGAAAGCGCGGAATCACATTGGATTCCTTACAATATTTGGTAAGTCTTGTAGTAAACCGTAATACAGAAAATTATATGAAGGTGAAATTGGATACGGAAAATTATCGTGAGAGAAGAAGGGAAACATTGGAGAATCTTGCTCATAATCTTGCAAATAAAGTTAAGAGAATTCATCGACCGGTATATTTGGAACCAATGAATCCTTATGAGCGGCGTGTGATTCATTCTGCTCTGCAGAAAGATAAATTTGTTGAGACACACAGTGAGGGTGATGAGCCGTATCGTAAAGTGGTTATTACAATGAAGCCCGGTATGGATACAGGTTATCGTCGTGGAAAGTATTCTTATGGTAACAATCGTTATGGAAAACGAAATAATGGTGGATACCGTAAAAGATACAATGACTCTTACCACAAGAAAGATTATGATTATGATGCTCCTGCAGAAGATGCAGTCATCAGTGAAACAGATGTTGAAGAATAAAAAACATTCTAAAGAGACAAAAGAACATGGAAAGGGGCTTAGAATAGCTCCTTTCTTTTTCTGACTATGCACCGCGATGACGTTAATTTAAATTCTGTTTCCTTTTGAGCTGAAGGTTAGAATAAAAAAAGATTGTTTAGTATTTTGGAAAGGTAATTGTATGGAAGATAAGACAATTGTTGGTATTGCCAGTGGTATTGGCGGTGGAATCGGAATAATCAGAATGAGTGGAACAGATGCGTTGACAATAGCCGGATCTGTTTTTTGTGCCGGAAAAGGAAAGAAAACGAATGATTCTTTTTTTATAAAAGCACCTTCCCATACAATACATTATGGATATATTATAGATAACAATAAAAATATTCTTGATGAAGTAATGGTATCTGTGATGAAGGCACCTTCCACATATACGAAAGAAGATGTGATTGAAATTAATTGCCATGGCGGCAGTTATATATTACAAAAAGTTTTACAGCTTTTGTTAAGCCAAGGTGCATCTTTAGCCGAGCCGGGTGAATTTACTAAAAGGGCTTTTTTGAATGGACGGATTGATTTGTCCCAGGCAGAAGCTGTAATGAAAATGATTTCTTCAAAAAATGACTTTGCACTTAGCAGTGCATTAAAGCAATTAGAAGGCTCTGTGTCAAAATATATACAGAATATCCGGGAAAAGATTCTTTATGATATGGGAAAAATAGAGAGTGCATTGGACGATCCGGAACACTATGACCTGGAGGGTTATGCGGATGAACTGCTTGCGCGGGTAAATGAGGAAATTTCTTTGTTACAGGAATTATTATCAAAATTCGACAACGGTAGAATAAAATCCGAGGGAGTGAATACTGTCATTGTGGGAAAACCAAATGCCGGAAAGTCTTCCCTGATGAATGTTCTTTTGGATGAGGAGAGAGCAATCGTCACTGATATAGCAGGAACGACAAGAGATATTTTACAGGAAACTGTGAGATTCGGAACGATGATTTTAAATTTAATCGATACAGCCGGAATTCACGATACGGAGGACAAAGTTGAGCAGATAGGAGTCAGAAAAGCAAAGGATTATATTGAAGAGGCAGATTTCATATTGTTTGTAGTAGATGGAAGTGATAAATGGTCAGAGGAAGATGAGCAGATTATACCGTTGATTCGGGAAAAGAAAGGTGTTATCCTTTTAAATAAATCAGATTTAGATAGTATTGTGACAGAATCCTTTTTAAGAGACAAGCTGGATTGGAATTGTATATCCTTCTCCAATCAGACAAAGGAAGGATTAGCGGAATTGGAAAAGTATATGGAAAAACTCTTTGCTGAGGGTAACATTGATTTCAATGACCAGGTTTATTTGACAAGCGTCCGTCATCGAAATGCAGTTAGTCAGGCAGTGGAGAGTTTAAAAAGGGTCAAACAAAGTATTGAACATGCCATGCCGGAAGATTTTTTTACAATTGACTTGATGGAGGCATACCAACAGTTAGGTTTAATTCATGGTGATACGGCAACAGAAGATTTAGTAAATAAAATTTTTGAAGAATTTTGTATGGGCAAATAAATTGAAAAATGATTCTAGGACAGCCAAAAACGCAGTCCAAGAATCATTACACTTCAACATAGCAAAAACGCAGAATCAGCGTTTTTGTAATATAGATTTGGTTTGCTAATGATTAAGATGATGGAACGGGGGATTAGTATGTCATATACTTATGAAAAATATGATGTGGTAATAATCGGAGCAGGGCATGCAGGATGTGAAGCAGCTCTGGCTTCCGCCAGACTGGGTATGAAGACATTGCTATTTACGGTAAGTATCGACAGTATTGCGATGATGCCCTGTAATCCGAATATCGGTGGTAGTTCTAAGGGACACCTTGTGCGTGAAATTGATGCATTGGGTGGAGAAATGGGAAAAAATATCGACAAAACATTTATTCAGTCCAAAATGCTCAACATGTCCAAAGGACCTGCAGTGCATTCTCTGCGTGCTCAGGCAGACAAAAAAGAATACAGTAATTCCATGCGGAATGTATTGGAAAATACAGAGAATTTAGTGATTAAGCAGGGTGAAGTTGCAGAAGTTTTAGTGGAAGAAAATAAAGTAACAGGTGTGCGTACTTCTTCGGATGCTATTTATCCCTGCAGTGCGGTTGTGATGTGTACGGGAACTTACTTGAGAGCACGATGCATTTACGGAGATGTCAGCCAGCACACAGGTCCCAATGGTCTCTCTGCTGCAAATCTGTTGACTGAGAGTTTAATTGCTTTGGGAATAGAGATACGACGCTTTAAGACGGGAACACCGGCACGTGTGGATGGGCGCACTGTAGATTTTTCAAAGATGCAGGAGCAAAAGGGCAGTGAAAAAATTGTACCTTTTTCCTTTACGAATACATCCGAAGAATTAGAGAGAGAGCAGGTTTCCTGTTGGCTGACCTATACTAATGAGGAAACACATAAAATCATTCGAGATAATATTGAGCGTTCACCACTTTTTTCCGGTGATATTGAAGGTACGGGACCCCGGTACTGTCCGTCAATTGAAGATAAGGTGGTGCGGTTTGCAGATAAGGAGCGTCATCAGGTTTTTTTGGAGCCGGAAGGAAATTATACCAATGAGATGTATATTGGTGGAATGTCAAGTTCTCTGCCGGAAGATGTTCAGTATGCCATGTATCATTCCGTACCCGGTCTGGAAAATGCCACGATTGTGAGAAATGCCTATGCCATTGAATATGACTGTATCAATCCGACACAGCTGAAAGCCTCTCTGGAATTTAAAAAGATTGATGGTTTTTTCAGTGCGGGACAATCCAATGGAAGTTCCGGTTATGAGGAAGCAGGTGCCCAGGGAATAATTGCAGGTATCAATGCAGTGAGAAAAATTCAGGGAAAAGAGCCTTTGATTTTGGACCGCTCCCAGGCATATATTGGTGTGTTGATTGATGATTTGATAACAAAAGGGACGAATGAGCCATATCGAATGATGACTTCCCGTGCGGAATATCGTTTGCTGTTGAGACAGGATAATGCAGATTTGCGATTGACGAAAATCGGATATGAAATGGGATTGATAGATGAAAGTCGTTACCAAAAATTGTTGCAAAAGGAGAAGATGATTGAGGAGGAAATATATCGTTTGCAGCATACAAATTTAGGTGGGCGAAAAGACGTACAAGAGCTTCTGGAAAAGTATGGAAGTACATTGTTACAGTCGGGAACTACATTAGCTGAATTGTTAAAGCGTCCGGAATTATCTTATGATATTTTGCAACCGATTGATTCAGACAGACCGGAGCTGCCGGAAGATGTGTGTGAACAGGTAAATATTTCTCTGAAATATGAGGGATATATTTCCAGACAGAAGAAACAGGTTGCTCAGTATCAGAAGTTAGAAAACAGAAAGATTCCGGAGGATATTGATTATGAGCAGGTAAATAGTTTGCGTAAGGAGGCAGTTCAAAAATTGATGGATTTGCGTCCTGCATCCGTGGGACAGGCATCCAGAATTTCCGGAGTTTCTCCGGCAGATATTTCTGTCTTATTGATATATCTGGAAAGGTATAATAAGGGGTACGGAAGTAATGATGAAAAATGAATTTATTTTGGATGATAGAAATTATCTGAAAGGGGTGTGACATTATATGAAGAATCTCTTGAAAGAGATTTGCGAAAAAATAGAAATAAATATTACAGAAGAACAGTGTGGTCAATTTGAATTGTTTTATCAGTTTCTGCTGGAAAAAAATAAGGTGATGAATTTAACTGCGATTACGGAAAAAAATGATGTGGTGATGAAACACTTTATCGACAGCATTTATATATTGAGGAATATCTCTTTATCCGGGAAAAAAATAATAGATGTGGGAACAGGTGCAGGATTTCCGGGAATTCCTTTGTCTATCATGGTGCCGGATGCACAATTTGTATTGTTAGATTCCTTAAATAAACGTGTCCGATTTTTGGATGAGGCAAGTGAAATTTGTAAAATTACTAGTGTTGAGGCAATACATAGTCGTGCAGAAGATGCGGCGAGAGATGAAAATTATAGAGAAAAATTTGATTTTGTTCTTTCACGTGCGGTGGCAAATATGTCCACTCTGTTAGAGTATTGCTCACCCTTTGTGAAGGTGGGAGGACAATTTATTTCCTATAAGTCCGGACAAGTAGACGAGGAATTAAAGGCTGCAAGGCACGCTGAAAAAATGTTAAATTGCAAATATATGAAAAGCATTGATTTTGTCTTGCCAGATACTGATATGGAAAGAAAATTAGTTATTTATGAGAAAAATGGTATACTTTCCGAGAAATATCCAAGGCAGGCAGGGAAACCAAAAAAAGAACCACTTTAGGGGATGCTACATATATTCTATGAATTGCAATGCCATGTCAAAATACGGGGTTAAAGTTGTCACAAATAAATGCAGAATAATTGAAAATTACATTGATAAATCGAATAGTTTCTTTTGCAAAATGACGAAACATATTTTGACACCGAATAATTGACATGATATACTTCTTTATAGAGTTTCGATAATGACTCAAATGTCAAAAGGTATTGTTTGCTCATAATAATTAAACCTTTTGACACTCTATTTTCTATAGGAAAGCAAAACATCTTAAACACACTAGCTGATACTGAATTTTGTGTTTGCACAAGACTATTATACTATATATAGTGCTGGAAATTTTATAGAGAAAATAATACGGAAATACAGGGTCAACATAAAAAAATGTTTCACGTGAAACATTTGTGGTTGAAGTCAGAGAAAACACAATATCTTGTATTTAATTGGTACAAGCAGTGTTTTACATCTGATGATAAAAAAATACAAAAAGAAGTGAGGAAAATATGGGCAGAGTAATAGCAATATCAAACCAAAAAGGTGGTGTTGGAAAAACAACAACATCTATCAATTTATCTGCATGTTTGGCAGAGAAAGGAAAAAGAATATTAGTAATTGATATTGATCCACAGGCAAATACGACGAGTGGATTAGGCATCGATAAGACTAAAATCGAACATACTACATACGAACTTTTGATGGATGAGACAACAATATGGGAGGCTATGACTCCTTCCGTTATTAAAGGTTTGACAGTAATTCCATCAGAAAGAAGTTTATCAGCTGCTGAGATTGAGTTGATAAATGCATCTAATAGGGAGTATGTATTGAAAAAAGAAGTGGATAAGGTTCGGGATAATTATGATTATGTTATTATAGATTGTCCCCCTTCTCTCAGTCTCTTAACAGTAAATGCAATGACGACTGCAGATACGGTTTTAGTTCCTATTCAATGTGAGTATTATGCTTTGGAGGGATTAAGTGAGTTAGTCCACACTATAAATTTAGTAAAAAGTAGATTGAATCAGGACTTGGAAATCGAAGGAATACTTTTCACGATGTATGATTCAAGAACATGTTTATCATCACAGGTAGTGGAAAACGTAAAAGAAAATTTGCAAGTAAATGTATATAATACAGTGATTCCTCGAAATGTACGATTGGCTGAGGCACCTAGCCATGGATTACCGATTAATCTGTATGAACCAAAGTCAGCCGGTGCGGAAGGATATCGAAGACTTGCACAAGAAGTATTAAATCATAAGATTTAGATAGAGTACATTAGAATAGCTATTAGGAACTTTAAATGTTTCACGGAATGTTTCACGTGAAACGCAGATAGGATAGTTTATAGCAAAACAGACAGGATTTAACAAATAAGAAATGGAGAAGATAGTATGGCAAGAGGATTAGGAAAGGGAATTGATGTACTTATTCCACAAGTGGAAAATTCCACAGAAAAAAAGCCAAAAGCAAAAGAGGTTGTAAAGGAAGTAGTAAAAGAAGTAATCAGAGAGACGAATGAAGTAGATATTAATAAAATTGAGCCAAACGCAAATCAGCCGAGAAAGGATTTCAATGAAGACGCGCTGCAGGAGTTATCAGATTCCATTAAGCAGCATGGATTAATTGAGCCCATTATTGTACAAGAAGGGAAAAAGGGATTCTATCAGATTATTGCGGGAGAAAGAAGATGGAGAGCAGCCAGACAGGCAGGATTGAAAAAAATTCCGGTAATTGTCAAGGATTATACGGAACAGGAGATTATGGAAGTTGCTCTTATTGAAAATATACAAAGAGAAGACTTAAATCCGATTGAAGAAGCGGAAGCTTTTCAAAGATTAATCGACGAATATCATTTAAAACAAGATGAGGTAGCAGAAAAAGTTTCAAAAAGCAGAGTTGCAATAACAAATGCTTTACGCCTTTTGAAATTGGATCCTCGTGTCCGGAGGATGGTGGTCGAAGACAAAATAAAAAGCGGACATGCCAGAGCATTGTTGGCAATTAAAGATGGTGATACTCAATACGAAACTGCAACAGAAATTTTTGATACTAATTTAAGTGTACGTGACACAGAAAAACTGATCAAAAAAATGTTAGCAGAACCTAAAAAGAATAAACCTGATGAATCAGAACAAGATAAACAATTACAGGTCATTTATCAGGAATATGAGGAAAAATTAAAAACGAAACTGGGTACAAAGGTTGTTATAAATCAGAAAGGTAATGGTAAGGGTAAAATAGAAATAGAGTATTACTCTGCTGACGATTTTGATAGAATTATTGAATTTATAACAAGAGAATAATAAATTTGGATTGGAGGAAAAACATGAAACTATTTGAGCAATACGGAATAGATATTGGATATGTTGTTTTAGGACTAGTTGGAGTGGTTCTTCTATTATTCATTATTTTGATTGTTATGATGATTCGGAATCATATACTGAGAAAAAGATACAAGCAATTTATGAGTGGAGAAAACGGAAAGTCTTTAGAGAAAGCCTTCCTGGATAAATTCAGCTCTATCGAAACACTGGAAGATGAAGTAAAGGTTATCAACGGAAACATAAACAGTATTTGTACTCAATTGAGAACTGCATATCAAAAAATAGGACTGGTAAAGTATGATGCCTTTAAGGAAATTGGCGGCAAGTTAAGTTTCGTTTTGGTGCTGCTTACTGAAGATAATAATGGATTTATTATAAATTCCATGCATAGTACAAAAGAGGGATGTTATACTTACGCAAAAGAAGTGGTCAACGGAGAGGTATTTGTAATCCTATCTGAAGAAGAACAGCAGGCATTGGAGGAGGCAAAAGCAAATAAGCAGCTGGAAAGAATAAGTATTGATTAAAAAAAGGATTTCAATAGTCATTTTGCATATATTCTATGAATTGTGAATCCCAATCAAAGTATTCACTTTGGGACACGCTTTCGCTTGATGAAAAGCGTGTCCCAAATGTGAAATACTTTGATTAATTAAATCCATAAATTCGGTTAAAGAAATAATATCCCCAAACAATAATTTTTCTTCCTGCTTTATTTTTTGATTGCAGTGGAAGACCCAGTCTTCGATGAGTAATAATTCTATAAACCGCTTTATTATTTGTTCGCAGATAATTCCACAACTCGTCTCTTTTTTTCAAATTATCCGCAGACCCGGATTTCACCAAAAGAGCAGAACTTACAATCATCATCATCGCTAAATATTTTATCATGTAATTCCGTAATTTCTTATTGTGAATACACATAAGGTTTTGGGAATCAATCATGAGTTTAGTGACTTTGATTTGCTGGTCAATACGTTTTGTCATTATTTCTTCATTGACAGATTGACCTTCTCGCCCAATGTAGTAACGATATAAATCCAAATCCAGATAATACATTTTCTTTACATAAGGAAGGGGCATATAAGCAAATATATTATCTACATAGAACGTATGTTCCGGCAAATGTAAGTGACAGTCACGAAGCAATTTTGTCCTGTAAATTATGGAATGCATCAATAAATTCTGACTCATTCGAAAATGTTTCACATCGTTCCAGGTAATAATTTTATCCTTTGGTATCGCAAAAGAATAGGTAATGGTTTTTCGTTTATGGTCACTTGGCTTTTCATAAACATAGTTGGAAATGATCATGTCCAGTGACATAGAATTAATGACTGCATCTTGTAAAAAGGATACCAATTTCTTCATACTGGGTTTATCGAGCCAGTCGTCGCTGTCCAAAACTTTAAAATATAATCCGGTCGCTTCTTTGATACCGGTATTGACAGCAGAGCCGTGCCCACCATTTTCCTTGTGGATAGCACGAACGATATTAGGATATTTTTCTTCGTATTCTTTTGCGATGGCAAATGTATTATCTGTGGAGCCATCATCCACAACTAAAATTTCTACTTCATCTCCACCGGCAAGTGCTGACTCAATAGCATTAGCCATATAATCCTGCGAATTATAGCAGGGAATAGTAACTGATAAAAGTTTCATAAATACTCCATTCTGCAATATTGCGTTGTATTCGGATTACTTGTTCAAACTTCGCACTTGTAGGCTATACAGTTTACCTACATGACATAAATTGCAAAAAGAGTGTGCAAAGTTTGAGATTTTTTATAATTGAATCATAACATGAATATAACCAAGATAAAAGTAAAAAATTCTGAAATTTTTCTAACAAAACCATTAAAAATGATTTATACTATCAATATGGGAAAACAAAATCATTACACCATCTAAAAAAAAGAAATGAGGAATGTATATGGACGAAAAAGAAATGATTCAAAATGCTATAAAGGCAAGGGAAAAATCCTATGCACCCTATTCAAAATTTCATGTTGGCGCATATTTGGAAACAGCTTCCGGAAAATTTTATGAAGGATGCAATATAGAAAATGCCAGTTACGGTGCCACAAATTGCGCAGAGCGGACAGCGTTTTTTAAAGCGGTCAGTGAGGGGGAAAGAAACTTTGTGAGAATTGCCATCGTCGGCGGTGGTGAAAATAGTGATTTGGAAGTGTGTCCGCCTTGTGGGATATGCTTACAGGTTATGAGGGAATTTTGTAACCCGGAATCTTTTGAGATTATCCTGGGTACAGAGGATAATCCTGAGAAATTTTTATTAAAGGATTTGCTTCCAAAGGGATTTGGACCGGACAATTTAAAATAGCGGATAAAAGGAAAGGAGATATTTATGACAGCAAATGATATTATTGATAAGAAGAAAAAAGGACAGGAATTGACGAAAGAGGAGATTGAATACATCATTAATGGATATGTACAGAAGAAGATTCCTGACTATCAAATCTCTGCATGGTTGATGGCAGTATATTTCCGGGGAATGACAGATAGCGAATTACTAGCATTAACTAATTGTATGTCGCAGTCAAGAGATCAGGTTGACTTGTCCAAAATTTCAGGAATCAAAGTTGATAAACATAGCACCGGTGGAGTGGGAGATAAAGTAACGTTGGTAGTGGCACCGGTTGTTGCAGCCTGTGGTGGTAAGGTGGCAAAAATGAGCGGAAGGGGCTTAGGATTTACCGGAGGAACAGTGGACAAGCTGGAGGCGATTCCGGGTTTGCAGACAGAAATTACAGAAGATAAATTTTTTGAAATCGTCAATAAAATTGGATTGGCAGTGATGGGACAATCAGCAAACATAGCACCGGCAGATAAAATGTTATATGCGTTGAGGGATGTGACAGCAACAGTGGACAGCATTCCATTAATTGCTTCTTCTATTATGAGCAAGAAACTGGCAGCAGGAAGCGATAAAATTGTATTGGATGTAACTGTGGGAAGTGGGGCATTCATGAAAAATGAATCGGAAGCGATTAACCTGGCAGAAAAGATGGTCGCCATTGGTGAAGGTGCAGGACGCGAGACAGTAGCAATACTGACAAATATGGATATTCCTCTGGGATGTGCAGTGGGAAATAATATTGAGGTCGTGGAGGCAATTGAAGCTTTACAGGGAAAAGGTCCAAAAGACTTGTGGGAAGTCTGTGAAAATATTGCGTCGCTCATGCTTTCCTTGGCGGGAATTGGAACAAAAGAAGAATGTCTGAAAATGGTCAATCAGTCAATCCAGGATAAGTCAGCATGGAAAAAATTGCAGGAGATGGTAGAGGAGCAGGGTGGAGATGCTTCCTATATAACGTCCCCGGAAAAATTTACTGCAGCCACTTATCAGGAAGATATTGTTGCACAGGAAGACGGATACATTGACCATATGAATACGGAGGAATGTGGCAAGGCAGCAGTATTACTGGGAGCCGGCAGAGAGGTGAAGGAAGACGACATTGATATGACAGCGGGAATCCACTTCTTCAAAAAGACGGGAGATAAGGTGAAGAAAGGAGAATTACTGGCACGAGCGTATTCTTCTTCCAATGAGAAATTAACAGTGGGTGTAAAGAAACTCCGGGAAATTTATCATATAACTTCTAATCCGTTGCCGGAGGAAAAAGCCATTCTTTGCTATGTCACAAAAGAAGGAGTAAAACGGTAAGGGATGTGGGATTGTAATAGAATAAAATAGTGCTATCACGTTCCCTTTTTGCTATTGGCAAAATTAGATTCAGGTGTCAAAAGTAATAAAAAACTCGGAGGAACAGTATGATGGCTGCGAAGTCTTGAGACTCTTGCCGGAGGGCAGCTTATCGTAAAACGAGGCATAGTCTGTTTCCGGAAGAAAAGTGACGGCATCCGTTTCGTTTGTCAGAAACGTTGAACAAATCGTGCCGTTTTCAAAGTAAAAGACATAGACACAATTTTTGATATTGGTGGCAGTTAAGAAATACTCTTTATCCGGCGTGATATTACATGATGTGTGGACGTGATTTTGTGTCAAAGATGGAGAGGGAGACAAACTGCAGGAAAATTGAAAAGAGGGTACTGTATTTTCCGGAGGGTCGGAAGATAGGGTATCCTCTGCTATTGTGAATTTGCAACTACCGACGAGACGGATAGTGTCTCCCATACTTTTTAGTAGATAAGTGTGGTTGGGCTCCACATAGGAGCAGTTTATGTAAGCTTTGCAATAGTTTTTTGTTGCCATTTCAAATTCCGTACTTTGTAAAGCAGTTACGGGGATCCAAGTAGAATCCACCAGCTCATATAAAATGCATGGCAGAGGGGATACATGATCCAAATCAAAATCACCACATAGGATAATTTTTGCAGAAACGCCGGAGTGTAGAGTTGCAACGATAGGAGAAAGAATTCCATTTTGTATCGTAACGGATGAAATAAAGGGAGTGCTGCAAGGTGATTCCGAGGTCTCATATGCTTGTATCATAAAATAATATTTTCCATCCGCTATGTGTACGTTTTGGATGCGGAATAAGTTGTTTACAGCAGCGGCTATTGTCTGTGGCGAAGTAGATGGTGTTATTGCGATGGGGCAGCTATCTGAAAAAATGATACAGCCATCCGTGTGATACAGGCTTACTTTCAGAAATTTGATGGCGGGTAACGATGCTTGTATATCGGTATTTTCAGAGGAGCTTTTCGTATTGTCCCATTTTATAGACAGAGAATCTGAGTATAACACAGGCAGGGAATTTAGAGCAACTTGAAATAAAGTCTGCTCTGTAAGACTGTCCTTAGGGGAGTATGTAAATGACATACTTTCGTAAGGGAAACTTTCATTATTGACTTCGTTTTCCGTTAAAGAATTATCCTCGCCATCATCCGGTAAGATGGAAATTTCATATGAGTCATCTGAAGTGAAATCACTTTCTGTAATTTGACTGGATATTTCCGGAGTGGGCAGAGTTCCGGAAATGAATTCCGGTTTTTTTATATCCTTATTGTAATCCACTTTGGTATAACCATCAGAGCTACTGAACGTTTGCCTCGATAACACAAAAAGACCTTGTTCATCCGTGGAGCCTTGCCAGCAGAGAGAGCTGTCTTTTTTGGAAACCAATACAGATATTCCGGATAAGGGGTTGTTATTGCTGTCAGTAATTTTACACATCATGACAGGCTGTTCTCTTTTTACTGAGAAATTTTCACAGTGGATGGATTCATTTAATGAAAAAGGCTTTGATACACAATTCATATAAGAAGTATTTTCGGAGCCAGAGCTTGCCGTATCGGCGGAATCAGATTCGCCGGGAGAAGATTTCAGAGAGCTATCAGCTCCGGATCCGCCGGAAACCAAAATATAATAATCACCGTTTGGCATACCCGTAAAGCTGTAACTGCCTTTTTCATCTGTGCGCATACTTTGTATCAATGTTGCGTCATCGTCATCTCCGTTTTGAAAAAGGGATACACATACTCCTGATAGGGGATTCCTGCTTGTATCAAAAACAAACCCCCGTACTTCGTTTGGTGTAAGGCGCTCCCTATATGAGGTCGACAATTTACCGGAAAAAAGGCTACTGGTTATTGTATAGTTTCCGTTTGCTGTACCATCTCCGGGACACAGTTTAGCGGCATTGCCGGGAGATAGTACATAGGTAATCTTTTTTCCGTCTTCGGATAAAGACCAGAAATTAACTTTTACAGATAGGGAAAGTCCTTCTTTTTCGTCGGTATTGCCGGAAGATTTTGTCAAAGTGAGCTGTGAGCCTTTCACCTCTGATTCCAATAGTATTCTGCTGCTATAGAGTACAAGAGAATGATTCCAGGGGTGAATGGCATTACTTACGGTAAGCGTTGTGTTTGCTAATGGATTATTTTTTGTTTGTGAGGATACATTGTCAGAGTTATTTTCGGCAGCAAATGCAGAAGGATTCTTTTTTTTCGACAAAATGCGGACATTGGTTTTTAATACTTTTTTCTTTTTTCCGGAGACAGTCACCTTTGCCTTAACCGTCACTTTTCCCTGTTTTTTTGCGGTGAGAATGCCTTTCTTTTTGTGGATGGATGCATACTTCTTATGATTGCAACTGTAGGTTACTTTTGCTTTCTTCGGCAGATTTTTAATGTGATAGCGGTATTTTTTTCCTACAGTAAGGGAAGAAGTCTTTTTCCGAAATGCTATTTTTTTTCCTTTTGTTTTTGCCCGGGAAGGTTGACACGAGAGCAAACTGACAGACAGGAAACAAAGGCAGAGTAAAAACATGGTTAAACATTTTTTTACAATTGTACAATTGGATGGTAACGATATAGTTTTCATAAAATCCTCCATTCCGCTATCATGAAATGACAGCTTAACTTGAAAAACAATGTGAACAAATATTAATAAACGATTTCGCAATCAGGAATGGCAGCTTGCAATGTCTGAATGGAAATAAGAGGCACTGAGGTATCTGTCAAAATAAGCAGACGCAGATCTTGCAACTGTTGAAGACAATCAACCTGGGATAAATCTCGATTCCCTGATAAATCCAAAACCGTGAGTCGGGGCAGAGAGGAAATGGGCATAAGATCTGTACAGCAATTATCGGAGAGAATCAGAGTTTGTAATTCACTTAAGGAACATAGTGCCTGTAACGAAGTAATGCGATTTCCGCTGAGATATAACTCTTGAATATGGGGAAATTCTGCCAATTCCTCTAAGGATGAAAAAGCATTATTTTCTCCGTATAGGATATTCCAGCCCGATGAGATGTCTTCTTCCCTTAGCAATTCTGCTAACGTATTCGCCTGTTTATTGCTGATATCTAACACATTGCAGAAAGGTTCGTTGTCCCTTTCCCGTAAATCTTCCGGATGCTCTGAATCCGGATGGTTTGCAGAGGCGGTTACTTCCGCATGATCAGAAAAAGACGTAGTTGCTGTTTTAACATTCCTATTTTGTGACATATGGATTTGGGATGACAGTATTTTCCCGAATAGAAGCGACATAATTAGCGAAGCAAGACCAAGAGAGGCGTAAATTTTCTTTGCCTGCACCTTTTCCGGTAAGAGTGTGGGAAAATGAAAATTATGCCGGGGAGAAATCTCAATAGTATGTATCTGATAAAAGGGATGGTCTCTATCCACAGGCTGCAACCGGTAGTCGGAATCTTCACAGAGAGGTTTCAGACAGGACTGTATATCAGATACAAATGACGTAACATCCGGGTATCGTGCAGAAGGCTCCGGAGACAAAGCTTTCTCAAAATGAGTATATAATACCGCAGGATAGGGTGTTCCCATAGGATGTACATCATCTATAGGATGTTGCACATCCGTTGCGGTATGCTTTTTTTGTTGTCGTGAAAGAAACCGGGACAGGTCACCATGTTCGGATTCAGGGACAGAACCATCATGTAATAATACGAATAAGAGCATAGCAAGACTGTATTGGTCGGAAGCAAAGGAGGGGTTTCCTTCCTTACATTCCGGAGCAGTATAGTATGGAGTTATTGTAGTCAGGCTGCCTTTTTTGTCTGCCCGTCTGGTATTAGAGAAATCACCCAATAGAAAATTGCCGTCATCATCCTGAAAAATATTATCGGGAGAAATATCCAGATGAAGAAGATTATGTTCATGCAGACTGGTAACCGCTTCTGAAATATTTTCTGCCAGATACAGAATTTCGGATAGGGTCATACCCTGATCATGCACATAGTCCCGAAGTGGGTTGAGCATTGGGTAATGTATCATTACCCAACTATGAGACGACCGCATTCTTTTTTCCGTAAGAAGATTACTGTCCGATAAATGAGACAGTATATGATGTACACGATTGTCAAACTTTCTTTTTGAAATAACCTTTGCAATCTCCGGGACTCCGTTTTGTATATTTTTCAAGGAAAGGACAACGTGATCGTTTGTACAGCGGAGAACGGAGACAAGTTTCCAATCCTTATGTAAATGGAATGTTTCAAGCATAATACTCCTTTCGTGTCACTCTAATCCACTTTAATGGTACATGTGGTATGGATGTTTGCGTACTGCAGTATCACGTAATACAGTCCCTCTTTTGGAACATAAATAATACCATTAGCAACAGATATTTCTTCCGATGAGGCTTTCATTATAATCGGTACTTTCGGGACGGATTCAAAAATATGTTCTGCCAGTGCCAGGGAGGTACCTCTCTGTATGCGTATAAAATGCTTTCCGGGAAGGGACGGCTCGGAAAGGGGGTCTTCAGCTTTTTGTCGTCTTGATGATTTGGATTCGGAAACGGGCTTTGAGGTGGAAATGGGTTTGCGAGTGGCAGGTTCTTGATGCAAATTGGGTATTGGTGTCCGGGTAAGCGGTTTCTTGGAATTACCTGAGTTAGAATTTGAAGAAGACCCTTTTTTTGCCTGAGAATTTTCAGATGCTTTGGAAGTTCCCTTTTGAGTTTTGGAATTTCCGGATGGCTTGGGAGTCTTTTTTCCTGTCTGAGAGCGAGTAGATGTTTTCGCTTTCGGAGTAGGAGAAGAAGCGTTTGTCGAAACACAGAATATCCTTACAGACAAAGTTTGGTTTTCCGGAAGGGAATTTGAAATGCGCAGAAAGCAACGGTCTCCGGTGTCTATGCCGGAAGGCAGCTGATAAGATTGATTGCTTTTTGTCAGGGCAATTTCTTTTCCGGTACTGTCCAGTGCGACTAGCGAAATCCCCTTAGAATTTGATAAAGAAATCAAGAGATGCTGATTCTTATTTTTTAGTGTTGTCGGAACCCAAAAGTAAAAATACTCCATATCGTAAGCTGCAATACGGATGGAAATATCTTTGTCCATAGGCAGCTGACCGGCAGAGGAGAGATTACTCTTGGCAAACAGCGGTTTCTGCACGAATACGATGCAGAGACATAAAGATAAAACAATAGTTACAAAACATAATGGGATGCGATGATTCATAGTCAATCCTTTCTCCCATTTCCCATCAAGAACGATTAGTACAACAAACAATGACAACAATCACTTGCTATTTGTCACACTAGTATTGTAATAAAAAATTATAAAAATATCCATTGACAAACATAACAAAAATGCCGTGGAAAAAATGACATATGTTTGTATATGTTGTATAAAATTTCCGGTGGCTCTATATATAACTTACAAATACATAGCCGGATTCTTTAAATATTTTTTCTGCAGCAACTATGGAAGTCGTTCGTTTACTGTGCGTGATTGGATCCATCCAGGTTACACTGGAAGAAGTATAGCCGATAATCAGTACGGCATGGTCACCGCTTAACATGCCGATCACAGGTTTTTCGTTGCTGACAAAATATAAAATTTCGTCCACGGTACAGCCGGTAAGATTCACCGGAGTATCCAGATAAGAACGCAACATTTTCATAATAGTATTGCCTTTTAAATCGGATACAGAGGTAGTAACCTGTGCAGCTTGTAAAAGCATTTGTGTACAGGCTTTTGTACTGGATACACTGCCGGAAGGATAGGATATATTTGACAGTTCTTTACTTATGAACTTGCCACCGCGCTCCCAAACGATATGAGAATTACTGTCCATCACAACGCCCATCTGTTCATCAGCCAGTTGGATAGCCTTGGCGGAATCTGTCAGTGAGGATGTAATACCTCCGTAAGCATATACATAGTAGCGTGTTGTGCTGCCGGTATCCTCCTGTTTCAGATGGACAGTAGTATCCTCTGTAATCATTACGCTCTTTGTCTCAGAAATTTTAGGCAGAGACTGCATAATGAAACCAGCCGGCAGGGAGATGAATTTTTCCGACAATGCCGTTTTAGAATCATGTGCAGTCAGATTGATGGATTCTACGGAAGTGTCTTTCTGATTCATAATGCTGTCATCCGATGCCTTTTTCCATGAACCGGAGGAGCGTTTCAAACGTTTCAGACGAATTATATTATCTTCTACCACCGCGTTGGTCACATAGATATTTTTGTTTCGATATTCTCGTAAAATATTTCCGTCGCAGTCAGAGATGATCAGCTTATATGCCGGGCGGACAGTTTCCCCCATGTCAGACTCATGAATATCTTTGTCACGGATAAAACCATATACGATATTGGAATCAATTGTGCCCAATGCCATGAGACTCTGACCTTTGGGAGCTTGCACCGTCAATTCCTTAGAGGAATTCAAATCTAAGATCGTTAATACCGTCGCATTACCGCTGATGGATGCGTTGGACCATACGAAGCAATGTGCTTCCTCTAACATAAGGAATTGATTTCGGCTGGCATTTTCCGTTAAAATATCATAACGCTTTGAAGCAATATTATAGGCATATACCGTATCATTCAAAGAAAAATAAAAAATATTTTTATTATTTATATAGCAAAAGTCACCGAAATCATGTTTCAATTGTTCGTAGGTGGTGGTCAATGGTACATAGACGCGCTCCGTAATCTGGTTGTCCGAAGCACTGTAGTCATAGAGAAGTATGCCCACACGTCCTTCATAATCACCGCAGTTCATATAACCGTAGACAACGAAACTGATATTACCGTTATTATCCACCTTCAGTATGCGGATATCATGCTGGTCAAAGTAATCCCTCTCATAGTCCTTCGTGTTTGCCTGAAAGGTAAACACATTGTACAGGTCATTTTTCTTCATGTCGTAATACCAGAGAGAACCGTTGCGCACAAATGCCATTTTATTATTAGAATCACCGGTGGCAACCTCTAAATCCGTTTTGGAAGAAATACCTACCTTTAATTCACTCTTTTCTACAGAAATCAGAGAGGGATCAAACATTGCCTCCATTGTGCGCCGAAAATACAATAAATAAATCCGGTTACTGGTGTAACGCACCCGATAAAACTCTTTTATCTGAAATGTTTCCGTACCGTCTCCGGTGTTTGCGTTGATAAAATAGGTCTGTTGGATAGCGCCGGTTTCTATGTTCAGTTCTTTAATCGTAGGAACAATTTCGGATATAATTTGGGGTTTCAATTTTCCCCAGGTAATTAAATCCTGACTGGAATGTATATCCACATCTGCAAATGACTGATTCTTATCATCAACGTCAGTGGAATTTGTCTCCAAATACTGGGATATATCCAGTGATTTTCCCTTGTCAAAAGTCGCATCATGAAATGTGGAAATGAAATTTAATTTTTCTTTTAAATAAAAATCATTTTCATAATATTTTATACGAGTATAAAAATGAATCTTCTTACTGTAGTTGGTAATTAAAGTGATTTGCATTCCATACTCTGTGCTCGTCTCCATGGCTTCTTTTAGACGGATATCTACTGTTTTGAGATTATCCTTTTTGTCAAATGCAGTAACGTCTCCGCTCTCAATAGATTTATTATTGGCAATATCGCGCAGATTGTAGGATAGCTTTTTGATATTGGATTCATTTTCCGCGATTTTTATCGAAAACGTTTTTTTGGTGTCTAGGGGTGTAATGGATTCCCGGACATTGCTGCTGCTCAGCTCACTGCTGAAGCCGTGCAGTGTATTTACGGTATAATTGCCTATCTGCAAATATACGAGAGGAAACGTGGAATCCTGTAAGCTGGTTGCCGTAGTGGTGGCAACAGAAATAGACGGTATCTCCCGTCCGAATATGAACAGAGCTACCGTAAAGACAAATAATAGTACGGCAAATTTATATAAATTTTTCAAGAGAAACCTCCTCATATAACCTACATAAAATAAAGTTTACACGTTTAACAGTTATTATAAAAGGTTTAGAGCAAAAAGGCAATAAACACCTTTTTATTTTTTTGTCATAAAATATCTTAATAACGGAATTATGGAGAATTCTATTATGGAACCTAAATATGGAAAAGGAAATATGATGACATTTCCGTTAGAATTTGCGGAAATACAAGAACAGGAAGATAGCTGGAATGATTCATACCTACTGCCGGTAGAGGCAAAAGAGATACAGAGAAAAGTGATGGAAGTTTGTGACAAAATGGAATATGACGGAAGTTTAATGTATGATAATTATCCGGACCGCGTTTCCGTAGAGCGCATTGTGAGGAATATTTGTAATAATCGTTGCGAAAATCCATATTATCCGGCAATGGTACAGGTGCTTTTGTGCAAGGAAATGGGTTGTCGCAAGGAACGTCGAAGAAAACATAAAGAGCGCATGAGAGGGAATTTTTAGAAATCGTAGGCAATCTGTGGAAATCCCAAATAGGTATGTCCGCTTTTTGTCACAGCCATATGAAGGTTATATCCCCCGGATGTACGGGAATAGCCTGCTTCTTCTAAAACCGGACTGTAAAAATAGTAGTCATCGTAGGTTGTTTCGGAGTGGGAAAAAATACATTGAAGGGATGTATCATGGAGAAGGTCAGAACATTTTGAGAAGGTGTCGTTGTAAGGTACATCAGACAAAAACAGTTCATAAGTATTGTTTGCTACAGGCAATAATCGACAGTTGTTTACTTTGTAAACGGGGGAGGTTCCGGAGTAAGCCGGGAGCGTGTTTTCGGATAAGAGAGGACTGTCTGTTGAGGATGTTAATAAAATATGCGTTAATGCCGCAATCCAACAAAGTGCCGCGAGGATAAAAATAGCTATGCGCGGACTTCGTTGTAATGGGTTATTTTTTTTGCTTATTACACAACTTTGTTTTAACATGATAATCTCCAATCTGTTGATTCATTATATCTACTTATCATGTTTTCCAAGTTGAAAAAAATTATTCAGATTCTAATAAAATTTGGTAAATATCCCGCTTTGGAACGCCCCGGTCTTTTGCCACCTGTTTCATGGCTTCTTTGCGCTGCATCCCCCGGGCGAGATACTGCTCCATATGTTCCGGAACAGAAAGGGCATTCCATGCTTCCCTTGCCTCCTGCTCCAGCTCCTCGGGATTACGACCCTCCAGAACCAATACAAATTCGCCCCTGGGGGTATTTTCCTCAAAATAGGAAATGGCGGAAGATAATGTAAAAAGTTGAACAGTCTCATGTATTTTGGTAATTTCTCTGCAAACAGTCAGTTTTCGTTCACCGAGTTCGGAATATAATTCCTGAAGGGTATTTTTTAAATGGTGGGGTGCCTCATAAATTACAATTGTCCGTGTTTCCGTACAGAGGCTTTGTAAAATTTTTCGTCGTTCTTTTTTATCAGTGGGAAGAAATGCTTCAAAAGTAAACCGTCTGGTGGAAAGCCCGGAGAGTGTCAGGGCAGTGACGCAGGCACAGGCACCAGGCAGGCTGGTTACAGTTACCCCTGCTTCATATGCCTGTTTTACAATCTCCTCTCCCGGGTCAGAAATTCCCGGAGTCCCGGCATCCGTCACCAATGCAATGTTTGTACCATCCAATAATTGGTTTACCAGATGGGACGCTTTCTCGATTTTATTATGTTCATGGTAACTGGTCATAGGTGTCTTAATTTCAAAGTGATTTAGTAATTTAATCGTATTGCGTGTGTCTTCCGCGGCAATTAAGTCCACTTCCTGCAGAGTGCGTAAGACACGGAGTGTAATATCTTCCAGATTGCCAATGGGTGTGGCACATAAATATAGAGTTCCTGACATAGTTATCCTCTCCCTGAAATCCTTGCCCAAAATAAATATATACTACTACAGCGGTTAAATGTCGACATAGTAGTATACTATCAGAATGCATATATATTTAAGATTTCCTGTGTGTATTTGCCCACGGATTCATATACAATGAGCGGTGGTGCAATTTTTACCATGGATTTGCCGTCACGGACACCTTCTATCAAAACCATATTAGGTTCTTTGTCAATATAAGGATGGACAAAGCGTAACCGTTTTGGCTCTAACCGGTAATCCCGCATGACAGATAAGATTTCTGCCAGTCTGAAGGGGCGATGCACCATGAAAAAATGTCCTCCCGGTCGGAGTAAATGGTGGCTTTCCCGGATAACATCCTCCAGAGAACACAAAACTTCATGTCTTGCAATTGCCATAGGAAGTTCCGGGTTTTTAAGACCATGATTGTCATTCATGTAGGGTGGATTCACAGTAACAACGTTATAAATACCTTTGCCGAACTGCGTGGAAACCGTTTTTACATCCCCCTCAAAGATATGGATTCGATTTTCAAGGTGGTTCCACGTAACACTGCGGCGTGCCATATCGACATGCTCTTTCTGGATTTCCAAGGCATCAATTTGTTCGGCATCTGTTTTGGCAGATAACAGTAGAGGTATGATTCCTGTCCCCGAGCATAAATCCATGACACGCTCGCCTTTTTTTACTTCAACAAAAGAACTGAGCAATACGGCATCCATTCCGAAACAAAATTTTTCCGGATTTTGAATTATCTTCAAACCGTCTCGCTGTAAATCATCCAATCGTTCTCCCTCACGGAGTAAAAAATCTTTATTCTCCATCCTTCTGATCCCGTGAATCTTTTCGCGGACGCCGGTTATGATATCTGCGTTGTCCGCGGTTTGGACGTTGCTGTTCTTCATGGTAGTGGCTGTTATATTCATTGCGGCTGCCATGTCCATAGCGGTCCCCGTGATTGTGGGAGCGTTTTCGATCATCTTTCTCGCCACGGCTGCCACGTTCGCCACGGTTATTGTTAAAATTACTATTTCGTCTTCGGTTTTGTCTGCCGTACCGCTGAGGTGCTCTTGTCTGCTCATCTTCGGATTCTAAGGTTTCTTCTTCTCTGGAAAGCTCCTCCAAAGCAATCAATTCTTCCTCATCCAGAGCTTCGTCCGGCAGCAGTTGTTTTGGTCTGGTGTTCATATTGCCCTGCTGCAATTCAAAAGTTAAATCACTTACGGGATATTCCCGCACTTCCTTCTCTCCGTTGTCATTTGTGATAACCACCTTTACAAGCTGGCGCAGCACACTGACACTCTGTACTTCACCATGATAACCTTCCGGGGTGGTTGTCCTTGCACCGATATTGGGCAGGTTACGGTTCAAATCTTCATAAGCCTCCTGCTCATTTTTCAAGCAGCACATCAACCGTCCGCATACACCGGAAATTTTTGCCGGGTTTAAGGAAAGATTTTGTTCTTTTGCCATTTTAATAGAGACAGGCGCAAATTCGGAGAGATAAGAATGACAGCACAAAGGTCTGCCGCAGATGGCTATGCCGCCAATCATTTTTGTTTCATCACGCACGCCTATCTGGCGAAGTTCTATGCGGGTATGAAAAACAGAAGCCAAATCTTTTACCAGCTCACGGAAATCAATACGTCCGTCTGCCGTAAAATAAAATAATAATTTGTTGCGGTCAAAAGTATATTCCGAATCAATCAGCTTCATTTCCAGCTCATGTTTTCGGATTTTTTCCAGACAAATTTGAAAAGCCTCTTTTTCTTTTTCTTCGTTTGCGATATTAGTGGCGGCATCTTCTTCCGTGCCAATCCGGATTACCGGTTTCAATGGCTGGATGATTTGGTCATCCGGCACTTCCTTAGGTCCTAAGACTACAGTGCCGTATTCCACGCCGCGTGCAGTTTCTACAATGACATGATTCCCTTTCTCAATGGTCAGACCGATAGGATCAAAGTAGTATACCTTGCCGGGTTTACGGAATTTTACTCCGATGATCTGTATCATAATGGTTCAGTTCCTTTCTTTGAGAGAATAAGATATTGCGATACCTTATTCCTTGATGACTAACAACATTAATTCAATTGCCAGTTCAAAGTTAACGTTGGCGTCCAGACGTACTTTTACTTTGTGGATTGCCTCGATAATACGCTCTAATTCCTCATAGCTTCGTTTGCTTGCCTGACTGGATATGGTGGTGTACTCATCCCGATACAGCAAGAGGTTCGTATCTTTTGTTGCCTTATACATAAGTATATCCCGATACCATAAAAGCATGAGGTCCAAATAGTCGTAAAAATTTCCTTTGTCCTTGGAGAAAGCGTGTATGATTTCCATCACCGAGGACAGAGTAATATCGTCAATCTGTTTTAGTAATTTCAATACCTGCTCTTTCATGATCTGGAAATTTTCGGACTGGGCAAAACGAAGTGCCTGCCCGATATTTCCCTGACAGAATCCGGCGGCAATTTCTGCCACATCCGGCTCCATCTGTAAATTTTGCGTCAGATAATTTGCAATTTCTTTTTGGGAAACAGGCTTCATCTGCAATGTGACACAACGGGAAATAATGGTTGGCAACAGTGCAGCGTCATTGTCAGAAAGCAAAATGATGACGGCATAGGCAGGCGGTTCCTCCAGTGTTTTTAGGAGAGCATTTTGTGCCTGTTCATTCATTCGGTTTGCATCCGGTATTATGTATATTTTGTATGGACTGCTATATGGTTTGATTTGAATATCATTGTTAATCTGCTCCCGGATTTCATCTACATGAATATTGAATTTCTCATGGGTGATAACGTGAATATCGGGATGGTTGGCAGATGCCGCCTGTAAGCAGGATTTGCACCGTCCGCAGGCATCATGCTCCTCGGTAGGATTTTCACAGAGCAAAGCTCTTGCAAATGCCAATGCCATGGTATGGCGACCGGAGCCGGCATCACCGCAGAATAAATAAGCATGGGAAATATTTTCCTGTTCCAATGCAGACTGTAAATGACTTTTAATTTGTTTTTGTCCAATTATCTCGTTCAAACGAATCATGTGCTTTTCCTTTCTGGCTGAATCTATCATGTTATCTTTGTTTTGTCGTACCGTTATGCTAGGTAAAAATATCCAGCAATAATCCGCGAATTTCATCAACCTTGTTGAGAATTGCCAGATGGTCATGTTCTTCGTTCATTAACTCTTCGGCAAGTTCATCCAAAGCCTGATTTACCTGTTTAATTATGCCGTACACCCGGTGTCGTCCCTTTTTATCCAAAAAGTTTTCACGACTGAACTTGTGGGAATGGCTGACAACCTCATTCATAAATTCCTGAATCAGTTTGCGATACTGCTTCATATCCTTAATATCTCTGCGTTTGCCCAGGCGATATCCCTGTTGGGTGATTTCCTCCATCATTGCAGAAAGATGTGCCTGCAGTTCACTCTCCTCAATACTGCTGAGTAAAGTAAAACGAAAGCTGCCGTCTGTGCTGTCTGCAACCGGAGCTTTTGCTGCAGCCTGTTGTATTTGCTGCATATTATTTATCTTTAAATCCACAGTCACACCTCCTTACTGTTATTCGTATAGATGAGACACCTGATTCCAAATATCTTCAGCAATGACCTCCACCGGACGGTTGCCGTCGATGATTAAAATGTTTTCCTCATCTTCAAACTGCCGGAACAGCTCCAGATATCGTTCTCGCACCTGTGTAAGGCGCTCTGTCGTCTCGTAACGCTCAGTATGAAAACGTCCTGTCGCCATCCGTTCCATACATACTTCCGGTGCTACGTCAACAAAAATATGGTAGTCCGGGCGAAGTAATTTTGTCGCTTGGGAGTTTAGCTGTGCCAGCCAGTCCATGGGAAGCAGGACACCCTGATAGGCATAATTGGAAAAGACAAAACGATCGGAAATTACACTGATGCCCTGACTAATTTTACCACATAAGCCGTCTGTCTCATTGAGGAGATGATCTAAACGGTCTGCGGCAAACAGGGTAGCTATAGTAAATTCATCGGCAGATGTCCTGCCGGTCATGCATTGGTGTACGAGGGAACCCACAGGTCCGTCCGTTGGTTCCTTAGTCTCCATACAGCGAACACCCTGTGCTTCAATGTGTTCTTTCAGCAGGTGTATTTGTGTGCTTTTTCCGCTTCCGTCAATCCCTTCAAAGACGAAAAAATGTCCCGTATTTTCCATGGATAACTCCTTTATGGCGAAGGGCATCCTAATATGCCCTTACATTAAAACATTATCCACTTTATTTTACTATTTTTTTGGATTTTTTGCAAGATGCAGCAAAAGATCATGACACAGCAATATTAAGAAAAAATATATTTCAGGAAAAGGGAAAAGATTGGATTTTATTATCCAATCTTTAGCTTAAATTTTTGGACAGCACGCGCATCGTCCACCGGTATTTTTTCAATGGAACCGCCAAGAGCTGCAATTTTATCTTCAAAACATTCGTAACCACGCTCAATATAGTGGATGGAATCTACAGTAGAATATCCGTCTGCCACCAGAGCTGCCACGACTAATGCAGCACCGGCACGTAAATCCGGAGCGCTGACGGAGGCACCGGTAAAACCTTCCACGCCTTCAATGATCGCAACGTTACCGCTCTCCACTTTGATAGTTGCGCCCATACGTGACAATTCGTCTACGTACTTAAAACGATTTTCGAAAATGCTTTCCGTTACGATACTCGTTCCGTCAGAAAGCGCCAGCAAAGTGGCAATCTGTGGCTGCATATCCGTCGGGAAACCGGGATATGGCAATGTTTTTATCTGTGTGTGTCTGAGACGACCATCATTGACCACGCGAATAGCATCATCAAATTCTTCCACCGTGGCACCGATTTCCATAAGCTTTACGGAAACAGCTTCCATATGCTTCGGAATGACGTTTTTAATCAGGACATCTCCACGGGTAGCTGCAGCGGCAACCATAAATGTGCCTGCTTCTATCTGGTCCGGGATAATGGAATATTCACTGGCATGAAGGGATTTCACACCAACCATACGAATTTTATCAGTACCGGCACCCTTGATATTTGCGCCCATGCTGTTCAAAAAGTTTGCCACGTCTACGATATGCGGCTCTTTGGCAGCATTCTCAATAACGGTCTTTCCCTCTGCCATACAGGCAGCAAGCATAATATTGATGGTGGCACCAACAGATACGGTATCCAAAAAGATATGATTGCCCACTAATTCGTCAGCATGGGTGTTTATCATACCATGCTCAATTCCCACAGATGCACCAAGAGCACGAAATCCCTTTAAGTGCAAATCAATAGGACGGCTGCCGATTTCACAGCCTCCGGGAAGAGCCACTTGTGCAGATTTGTATTTACCGAGTAAAGCACCCAGTAAATAATATGAAGCACGGATTTTACGGATAGAGTCATAGTCAATCGTTATATCGTCAATCGTGCTTCCGTTGATAGAAACCACATGGGGACTGATGCGCTTAACCGTGGCACCGATTCCTTCAATGGCAGTCAATAATACATTAATATCTCTAACATCAGGAAGATTGTCAATGACAACGGTCTCATCTGCCATAATAGCGGCAGCGAGAATTCCAAGAGCGGCATTTTTGGCACCGCTGATTGTCACTTCGCCCCTTAAAGGCGTTCCTCCTTTGATTATATACTGATTTTCCATATTGCACCTCACACATTTTGTTAGGCTTTTATAAAATTTGATGTAGGTAAATACATCAATCTATATTATAACTATTTGCAACGACCTGTCAACTGGAAAAGAAATCTATACGACAGGAGTAGAATTATTTTCTACGATTTTCAAAATACACAAATGAATCAATGGCATCAAAGATATCCTGAAAAGTTTCTCTCGGTGCCACATCAATGTATCGTTTCAAAATTTCCTGCTGGTCAGTACCGTGGTACTTCCCGTAAAAAATATCAAACAAATTATGTCCCCGCACGTATATTTTGATAGTTTCCAGATTATCTTTGATATCCTGCTTGTTGCGAATACGAATATTCTGTGTACGCTGCATCCGCTTAAAACTATTTAGGCGGAACAGATAATCTTTGTACTTTTTATACAAGATATTGTAAAAGTCTTCTTCGGTTTTTATCACGCCAATCTTTGCCATGACCTTGGGTTCTAAAAAGTAATTTTCAAAGGAATAATACTTTAATATCAATACATTTTTCGGCTCCACCTTGGGAAGGTTGCCAACATCTTCCTTTGCCCGCTGTCCATAATAACTGCACAGTTGTTTTTTCAGATGGCGGGGATTTTTGCCATCGCTGTCCCGGATCATCAAAAACTGGTCTTTAAGGTACAGTTTATTAATATATTTTAAATTGGCATACGTCTTAATATTGGTACAGCTGTTTACCGGAACGATGGAAATACGCTGTAAATTTCCGTTGTCATCATATATTTCCGAATAATATTTTTCCAACAGAAGGGGCAGGCGGTTGCTATCCTGTTTGCCCTCCACGATAAACACAAAGCTGACATTCATTAAATCATTTGCCGTGTAACCCAGGTCATCCAGTATTTCATCCACATCCGTGTCCTTTTTTATCGTCGTGTAATAATTTTCATCTAAGATCACTTCCCGGATTTGGCGGGTGGAAAAGTTAAAAATAAGGTTTGGTGAATGCGTGGAAAACACAACCTGGTTTTTCTTGGAGAGCCGATAGAGAATCTCACTGGCAACTTTTTGAAGCTGCGGATGCAGGTAAATCTCCGGGTCTTCCATAAGAATAATGCAGGGCAGAGTATTTTCCTCGTCAATGTATGCCTCTAGCAGTGACAGGGCATAAATGCTGCGCAATCCCTCTCCCAAAAGGTTAATAGGACCCACCAGACCGTTTCGCTCCTTATTATAAATTTGTGTCTCAACGTGGAGCAGGCTATCCATATCATAATCCAACACGTAACGAACCTCCTGGGACGGACTTCCGTTGGCATGGAAATATCGGTTTACCTTCTCCGAAAACTTTGTGAGGTTGGTGTGAAACAGCTTATATTGTAAGAGGCGTGCAGTTTCAAACACGGTCAGCTCCTCTGGTGTTTTTTTATTGATCAGTCCAATACACTGAAAACAGCGGTTACAGGTTTTTGCCGCATCAAAAGTACATTGATTATCCTTTAATTTTTGAAAGGATTCTTTATCGTAGAAACTGAATACATCATTCTGCAACGCCTCTAGATTTCTGTTCTGGTCGATATGGTAAATTTTCGGAAAGACTTCAGGAATAAATTCATTATTCTTGGAATATCCATCAGAATAACGAATCGTTTTCTGAGGGGTCACAATATAGGTAAAGGACAAAACGTTATCCTGGAAAGAGGGGAGTTTTTCGCGGAATTCTTCCAGCCAGCGGTCATAATCCTTTGCCTTACTCAGGACATTGCGTGTATGGAATCGCACTAAGTCATTTTCTGTGTACTCTAACTGCATGGAGACGGAAATAGATTTGTTGGAGTCTAAGAATTCTCGGGCTAAAATAGGACGAAGCCCCATGGCAAGCATGATGGCATCGATGACAGAGGTTTTACCCGTATTATTTTTACCCACGAGAATAAGTGCTTTCTCAATCTCCTTAATTTCCATTTCTCCGATGGATTTGTAGTTACAGATTTTCAAATAGGTAATTTTCATAGTGTTCCTCCATTCCTGCAAAAACCCGTAAGCTTTGAATCACAGATACAAAGTCGGGTACTGCCTAAGATGTATGAACTGTCTCCCCCTTTGAATCGATATATATCATTATATGAGCGGAGACCAAAAGGGTGTATTATCTCTTTTTCTTCTTTTTCTTTTTGCGTACCGAATATCCAAAAGTCCCCAGAGTTTCCCCCAGTCCCAGATAGGTGCCGTGGGAATAGGCAAGCAGTCCTGTGTCGTTTAAATGGAAACTGCCCTTTTCATCCAGATAGGCTTCGTCTACATGAACCGCGATTACCTCCGCAAGAAACATGTGGTGTGAGCCCAGTTCTTTTACTTCTGTGACACGACACTCAATATTTACCGGAGATTCTTCAATCATCGGGCAGCGTACTGCGTCAGCAGCAACAGGTGTGAGCCCGCATTCCTTCCATTTGTCCACATCCCTGCCGGAGCGAACACCGCAATAATCCGTTGCTCTGGTCAGAGATTTCGTGGTAAGGTTGATCACAAATTCTCCGGAGTCACGAAGCATTTTGTAGGAATAACGCTCCGGTCTGACGGAAATATATACCATGGGCGGGTTGGTGCAGACAGTGCCTGTCCATGCCACCGTTAGAATATTAGAGTTTCCGTTGATGTCTCCCACACTGACCATGACAGCAGGCAGCGGATACAGCATATTCCCCGGTTTGAAATTTGTTTTTACCGTTTTCTTTTGATGCGACTGCAAGGTATAACCTCCTCTTCCGGATATATATTTTAGTATAACATATATGTTGCAGTTTGGACTACACAAATGCTTTTTTTTGTGCTAAAATGATTAGAAGAGTTGTTACACAAAAATGTTAAAATAAAATGCAAGAAAGGGGTGCCAAATATGGCAGAGTATTTATCAATTGAAGGAATGAGCGAAGGATTGGAAGGGAAGGTTCAGCAGGATTTGAAATTTAAGACGGGAAATTTTCTGTGGAAGGTGAAGTTTAATGTTCCTCTTGATCCAAAAACTGTAAATAATGTAAATTTGTATGTCACAACGGAAACTCTGGCGCCACTTAAGACAGCGATTCGTTATAACTCACTGGAAAACCTGATAGAGGTAGAGCCGTTGGAACCATATGCACAGGACGAGATATACATATTAAATGTAACTACTAAAGTGGCATCCCTGGCGGGGAAATCGTTGAAAGAGCCGGTGCAGGTACGTTTTAAACTTTAATCATTACCGTTAAGTGGGGAGTTTGAGGTAAACATGAAAAAAAGCCGGAAACCATTTCTAAATAAATATATCCGATTTCGAGGAAGAATGCTTCTTATCTTAGTTATAGGAGGCATTATTCCTTTTTTTGGTGCGACTATATATATGAACAGTAAAGCCATGAATATTGTGCAGAAACAGAACCGGGAGGCACAGCAGCAGGAATTGAAACTGATGGGAGACTTCATTCAGCAGGCAGTGCCGGATATGTACACCGTGTCACAAAACATATATGTCAGCGGTGTTTTGCCCAACATGATTCAAAAAGAGTATACGGATAGGACGGAGTGGCAGAAGGATGAGGAGGTACAGGATAATCTCGGAAAATACCTGAAATTTGACCAGTATACTATTTCGGATATTATCGTTTATGTCAACAACGAGACTATTTACTATTATAATCCTTTTGCCTATCTGGGTCCTTCCATAACAAACGAAAAGTGGTATGCCGATACTTGTGCTGCCGGAGGAGAGCCTTACTGGTGCTTTGGCGTGGACAGGGCGGGAAAGCAAAAATGTATCCAGCTTTGCCGGCAAATTTTGAGCGCTCAGGGGGAAACGCTGGGCATTCTTGCAGTACAGATGAATATGGAGCTGCTGACAAATGTTATTTCTGAGCGGGAAGAAGATACCATACTTTTGTTCAACGATTCAGAAACCATTTATGCAAATTATTCAATGGACAAAGGACAAAGTAATGCATTGGCAAACCAGCTTAAAAGTCGGGTGGAATTTCGGAACAGCATCCGGTATGATGCCCTTGAGGAGGACAAGCTGCTTACCTATGAAAAAATTCACCCCATGGGTACAAGCGGCTATTATACGATAGCCAGCACCCAGGAGTATTCGGAAATCAATGAGGGAATCAATAGGATTACACTGATATCATACGTTGTCGTAGGGGTGGGATTGTTTATTTCCTTTGTGATGATTTTGCTCTACTCTACCAGTTTGTCGTACCGCCTGAAAACGCTGCGTCGCCAGATGCATTTAGTTGCCACCGGAAGATATGAGAAAGTGAGACCCATCACCGGCAATGACGAGATTGCGGAAATTTATCAGGAATTGGAATTGATGATGGGAGACATTCAGGAGCTGACCGGATCGATGATAGAGGAAAAGGTGCAGAAGGAGAAAATGCACACCCGTCAGAAAGAAGTGGAGTTTAAAATGCTGGCGAGTCAGATCAATCCGCACTTTCTATATAATACGCTGGAGACGATTCGCATGAAAGCCCGGGTAAATCATCAGCCGGAGATTGAGGAGTTGGTGAAAATGCTGGCAAAAATCATGAGGCGCAACATCCAGGTGGGGCACCAGATGGTGAGCATCCGCTCCGAGATTGAGCTGATAGAAAATTATCTCAAGATTCAAAGCTTTCGGTTCGGTGACAGAATCCGCTCCACCGTGACAGTGGAGGATAATGTGTCCATGGAGCAGGAGGTGATGCCGCTCATCATCCAGCCATTCGTGGAGAACGCATTTATTCACGGATTGGAGGATATGACAGGGGATGGGCAGTTGACAGTCCACGTCAGCCAGAATGACAAAGACATTGTCATAGAAATCATTGATAATGGTGTGGGAATGAACTATTATCAGCTGGCGGAATTGCGCCACACATTAAGTCAGGGGGAGCAGGGGCAGACACACATTGGCATTAACAATGTAAACCAACGCCTAATCATGCAGTATGGCAAGGAATATGCAGTGCAGATAGAGAGTGCCTCGGGGAAGGGAACAAAAGTAATGATTAGGGTACCATTGACGAGGAATGAGGAGGATTAAGCGAGTGATACAGGAAATTTTTGCCAAATCCATAATTTTTCGGGTAAATATGTCTAAAACTTATGGTTTTATTATAAAATGGTTCTGATAAAATTGAATAGTGTATAGTTTTTTTACACAAGTGTTTATAAAAATTATTTATAGGAGGAATAAGAATGAGAAAATCAGTTAAGAAGTTATTTACAGCTGTTTCTGCAGGTGTTATGGCACTGGCATTGACAGTTACGGCAGTACCTGCTACTGTAGGCGCAACAAATGTCAGCAAAGCAGGAAAGAAAGCGGCAAAGCAGGAGTTTGATGCATCCGGAAATACAGTATACCATGCATACTTTGGTCTGCAGCAGAAAGAATCATGGATTTTCCGTGATGAGTGGTATGCGGAGGAGAATGGTCTGAACGGAAACGGATTACCGGAGGGACAGAAATTTGAGGGAACTGTATTTCAGTCCGGAGATAATGGTGTTGAGCCGATTGCCGGTGCAGTAGTTACAGACGTAGAGATTAAAGGAAACGGTGTTTATACTGTTGGTGTACAGGGTCTTGGTGGTGTCCTGACAGAGGCAGAGTCCTCCAAGCAGGCAGTGATGTCCATGCTGTACGTTGATACAGATATCCCGGTAAAAGCAAAGGATAAGATTACAATTACTGATTGGAAGTTAGTAATTGATGGTAATTCACAGACGCTGCCGGCAGATGTATTCTACTGTGAGGAGTCTGAGGATGAGAGCGGACTGCTCAGATTTGATCCGTTTAACGATTATCAGAAGGAGAAGGGCACATATCCAGATTGTCCGTCCATCAGAACACCAAATGATTCTGTAGAGATTACATTTACTGTAGGCGGTTTTGATATTGACAATCCGGATGCGGTAGAGGCTACTCCGGAGCCGGCTGCAGATGATTCTTCTTCCTCCAGCTCCAGCTCCGATTCAGGTTCTGAGAGCAGCGGCGGACTCAGCGGTGGTGCAGTAGCAGCTATTGTAGTTGTCGTTGTGGTAGTGATTGCAGCAATCGCAATTGCATTAAAGAGAAAAAATGACTAATATATAGTTTAAGCGACGATTTTGGAGAGATGAGATACTATTTCATCTCTCCTTTTCAACGTAGCATGACGGTACCTAATTTATTTTAGGCGATTATACCTAAAAATTTGACAGTATTTTGTAAAAAGTGTGAAAAAAACGTGTATTTAATATCAAAAAATTCTGGTATTTTTTCTCACATTTTTTGGGTATAATTACATAATGATATAATTACGTTGCCATGTTTTTTGGATATTTTCACCAAAAATGTACATGGACTGACGATAAATAATGCGAGGAGGTTATTTATGAAAGAAAAAGAAAAAAAGAAAGGAGCCGCTGAGGAGCTGTTTATTATACAGCGTATTGCTATTATTCTAATCATCGTTGCTACATTCTTCCCGGCATTCAGCCCCACGAGAGTCAGTAAAATGATTAGTGATAACAATTCACTGTTTACATCTGCGGTTTCTTACAGCAGCTTGACATCAGAGTTTTCAAGAGCTTTTCGTATGAACTGGGTATCCGAAAATGCATTTGTGGTTGTATACATAGCATCCCTTGTGCTGCTTTTAGGTATCATAGGGCTTATAGTCGGCGGATGTATGTCTCTTGGAAATGTGAGAATGCGTAAGACAGGTATTCTCTTTTCGTTAGCGGGCACTGTAGTCGGTGTTGTTGGTTTGGTTCTCACTATCGTCGGATACAACACGGTGAATTCTACGGTAATGAGCAATAAACTGGAGCAGATTGGTCCAACCATCCCAACCGGATTTTACATCTATGCTGTACTTATCGGAGTCGTTTTACTCACATCTCTGGCAGCAATGGTTTCGCTTCCGAAGGTTGAAAAGGGAGAAAAATATGAGATGGAATCCAAGTACAAATTGTTCTTGATGTTCCTTCCGTTTATCGCACTTGCATTTGCATTCTGCTATCTGCCGCTGTATGGTTGGAGATATGCATTCTTTGATTACAAGTCCGGTGACGTACTTACTATGAGCAATTTTGTTGGCTTGAAATGGTTCTCATATTTGTTTAACAATGGAGCAACGCGTGCTGACTTGCTTCATGTTATGAGAAATACGTTAATCATGAGTTTCCTTGGTGTAGGTACCAGCTGGATTCCGATGATTTTCGCTATTTTCCTCTGTGAGATGAAGAACTTGACTTTCCGTCGTTTTGTACAGACATTTACCACGATTCCTAACTTTATCAGTTGGGTACTTGTGTATGCGCTTGCATTGGCTATCTTCTCAACCGACGGTTTCATTAACACATTCATGAAAGAGTTAGGTCTCATGGCACAAGATGCGAGAGGTGTTAACTACTTGATGAGTAGCAAGTTCATCTGGATTAAGATGTGGGCATGGGGAACTTGGAAAGGTGTTGGTTGGAGTGCTATCATCTACATTGCCGGTATTTCCGGTATTGACCAGTCGTTGTACGAAGCGGCAACGGTGGATGGAGCAGACCGTTTCCAGAAGATGCGCCATATTACACTTCCCGGCTTGCTGCCGACATTCTTCGTGTTGCTTTTGATGGCAATTGCAGGATGCTTGAGCAACGGTCTTGACCAGTATCTGGTATTCCGTAATCCACAGAACCAGGATACCATCCGTGTATTGGATCTGTGGGTATACGACTTGGGTATTGGCGGTGGTAGTATACCGCTTTCCACGGTTATCGGTATGGCGAAGTCTGTTATCAGTGTAGCGTTACTGTTTGGAGCGAACGGAGTATCGAAAGTGCTTCGTGGCGAAAGCATTGTATAGGAGGTGAAATCGCATGGCAAGAAAAACTGAGCAGGAAAAATTAGATGCTAAGAGAGAAAAAGAGTATCATAAGAAACACAAACATATATACAGACAAACGCCGGGTGATGTCCTCTTTGATGTATTGAATTATTTCTTCTTTACAGTATTTACGTTGTCTTGTATATTTCCGTTCTACTATCTGTTCATCAATACGATTTCAGATAATGAACTTGTAAAAAAGGGTATGGTAAACTTCTACCCGAAGGGAATTAACATTGATAACTATCTGAAGCTGCGTGAAGTAGGTGACTTGGGAAATGCCTTTCTGGTTTCCGTCAGCAGAACGATTCTTGGTACTGCATTGATGGTAGTGGCATCAGCATTCGTCGGTTATCTCGTAACCAAGCAGGAAATGTGGCACAGAAGTTTCTGGTATCGTTTCCTTGTAATTACGATGTATTTCAACGCCGGTTTGATACCTACTTATTTGAACTTAGTAATGTTGGGCTTGACCAACAACTACTGGGTATATATTATCCCGGGCATTGTGGCACCGTATAACATCATTCTGGTAAAGACCTACATAGAGTCGATACCGGGTGAGTTGGAGGAGAGTGCGTTCATAGATGGTGCATCTTACTTGGTTGTATTTTCCAAGTTGATTTGGCCATTGAGTAAACCAATTCTTGCGACGATTGCCATCTTTGGTGCAGTAGGACATTGGAACTCCTTCCAGGATTCCCTGATTTACATGCAGGGTAATTCCAAGCTGTTTACACTGCAGCACAGACTGTATACGTATCTGAATACATTCAGTAACCTGGGAAGTTTGATGAACTCATCAACTACCGGTAATGCAGATGCGGTGGCAGCAGCCCTGAATACTAAAGTTATTAAGTATACGGTATCCATGGTATCCGTTATTCCTATTCTCTGTGTATACCCATTCATGCAGAGATATTTTGAGAAGGGTATTATGTTAGGTGCCGTTAAGGGTTAATAGTTTAGTAAGATATAGCTATTGTTAGTAACATTTTTCGGGGATAGTCAATTGACTGTCCCCAAAACAAAGAAAATGATAAAGGGGGAAAAACTATGAGAAAACTTTTTTCAAAGAAATTTCTTTCTGTATTGTTGACTTCCAGTATGGTAATTGGTTCAGCGTCTGCTTTGACAGGTTGTACCTCCTCCAAAAAGAATAATGGTCCTATCAAACTGGATGTTTACAGTCAGTTGGCGAATTTCTCAGGAATGCAGACAGGATGGTCTGCTGATATCTTAAAAGAGGAATTAGGAATCGAGATTAATATCATTCCGGAAGGTGACGGTGTGTTTGAGACCCGTATGGAAAGCGGTAACCTGGGTGATATCGTAGTATGGGGAGCAGACAATGATAAGTATCCTATCGCTGTTCAAAATGAAATGCTCTTCTGTTGGGAAGATGATGACATTCTGACAGACTTTGGTCCGTATATTAAGGATAATATGCCGGATGCACTGACAAAGAATAAAGAGTTGACCAAGACGATTACCAACGGTGCCAGCGATAAGCTTTATGGATTTGGCGCGAACGTAGCATTGAGCAGTCAGGATCATGAGTCCTTCTTCTATACCTGGGATACCCGCTGGGATTTATATAAGCAGTTAAATTATCCTAAGATTAAAAATTTGAAAGATTACCATAAGATGCTGAAGGAAATGCAGAAGCTTTGTCCTAAGGATGATTCCGGTAATCCGGTATATGCAGTTTCACTTTGGCCGGATTGGGATGATGCAATGGTAATGTACGTTAAGGCTATGGCTACAGCATACTATGGCTATGATGAGTTGGCATTAGGTCTCTATGACCCGGTAACCGGTAAGTATCATGATGCATTGGAGGAGAAAGGTCCTTACTTAGAAATGTTAAAGTGGTTTAATGATCTGTATCAGGATGATTTGATTGATCCGGATTCCATGACCCAGACATATGATAAGATGATTGAGAAGGTACAGAACGGTGGTACACTGTTCTCCATCTTCAATTACTCCGGTTCTCTTGGTTACAATACGAAAGAGCATACTGGTGCCGGCAAATTCATGTATTGTATGAAACCGGAAGATGCATCTCCAATCGTATATGGTATGAATACACAGGGTGGAGACAGAATCTGGTCTATCGGTGCCAAGACAGAATATCCTGAGAAGTGTATGGAATTCATCAATTACCTCTGTACTCCGGAAGGACGTATGACAATGGAATATGGTCCTAAGGGTTATACATGGGATTATGATGAGAATAAGCATGCATACTTCACAGAGATTGGTCTGAAGACACAGGCTGACAAGAATACCACAATGGGTGGCGGCTACAAGGGCTCTTTCCAGGATGGTACTCTGCAGATTAACAACGTTACATGGTCTCCGGATGCCAGCAATCCGGATTCTGACGGTGAGACATACAACAGAGAGAGCTGGTCTAGCTACAATGCTGAGGCAGGTAGTGAAATCGAGCAGGATTGGCGCGATAAGACAGGATGTACTACAATCAATGAGTATATGGAGAAAGGTAAGTATACAGTTTCTCCGGGAACCGGCTTCTCCAAAGATCAGCAGGATGATACTCTGAAGACCACATGGAAGCAGGTAACAGGTGCAATCAAGACAGAGTCTTGGAATGCTATGTATGCGAAGTCCGATAAGGAATTCGATAAGATAGTTGCTAAGATGAAGAAAGATGCTAAGAAATATGGTTATGATGAGTGTGTAAAGTGGTCACGTACACAGGCAGACAGAAGAAAAGCAATGGAAGATGCTATTACACAGTAATCGTAATTCGTAATAACAAGACAATAACGGAACGGGCTGTTTGCGAAAGCAGACAGCCCATTCTGTGTCTATGAAATGAGGTATTATGAGTAAATTATTTAGTCTGGATAGTGGTCTCTATAAATTTATGAGCCGCCTGTTTGATATGTTGAAATTAAATGCAATGTGGCTGCTTTGCAGCATTCCTATTGTGACGATAGGGGCAGCAACTACAGCGGCATATACCATCACGTTGAAAATGGTTGATGAAGAAGAAGGCTATATTGCCGGACCTTTCTTAAAGGAATTTAAGGCAAATTTATTTAAGGGAAGTGCCTTAGGCATCATCCAGTTGATAGCCATGTTTGCCATTTCTCTAGATTTCCAGCTTGCCCGTGCCAGCGAGAAATATGGGACATTTTGCCTTGTCATGGGAATCATTGCAACGACGATGACAGTAACGCATTTTATCTATGCATATCCGCTGCTGGCAAGATATGAAAACAGTATCATCAATACACTGCGCAACTCGCATTCCATCAGTGTGAAATATTTACCTAAAACCATATTTCTGGTGGTTACATTGTTTATTGAGTATTTATTATTTTATCAGATGCACTGGACTTTACTGTTCTTTGGAATTATCATAGGACCGGCTTGCTTAATCTTGACAATCAGCGGTTTCGCGAGACAATTTTTCCGGAATATCGAGCGGGAAAATGAGCTGATAGAGGAAGAAGCCAAGATGAATAAAGCAAAGGAACGTGAGGGAAAGTGGAAGGAAGCTTTTGACGACGATGAAGATAAGTAAATATCTTTTGCTCCCATAATCTTTTAATACATAAAAAACTATCCTGCTGCATAGATTGCAATAAGGAAAAACTTTGCAGAGGAGAGAATTATGCCGGGAACAAAAATCATTATCCTACGAATGAGGGAATTAGTATACACCGGAATATTCGTAGGAATCGGAATATTGCTTGTGGTACTGCTTTATTTTATGTTTTGGGGAAAGGATGACGGTCAGAAAGCCCCTGAAACGGCAGATAATACCATAAATTATCAGGCAGGGGTTTATACAAAAGAGTTAGCGTTTGGGGAGAGTGTCGTCAGCTTAAAGGTGGCGCTTGATACCGACCATGTGAAGTCAGTAGAGATTGAGCCGCTGGATGAGAGTGTGACGACGATGTATCCTTTAATGGAGCCGGCAGTGGAGACGATTTCCGAACAACTGGCAGCAGGTGTGACCGTAGAGGATATTGAGCTATCGGAGGAATCCCAGTATACACAGGAGATGATTCTGGGGGCTGTGGAGGAGATTTTAGTGGAAAACACAAGAGGGGATGTAGAGGAGAAAGAGAAGTAGTGGGAGGAGACAGATAATGGGGTTGCAATTTATACTGGGTAGTGCCGGCGGCGGCAAGACGTGGTATGTGGAGCATCAAGTAGTGGCAGAAGCAGAAAATCATCCGGAAAAGCAGTATTTTGTCGTGGTACCGGAGCAGTTCACCATGCAGACACAAAAAAATCTGGTGACATTAAGTAAACAAAAGGGTTTGTGGAATATCGAGGTACAGAGTTTTCTGCGCCTCGCTTTTCGTATTTTTGCAGAGACAGGAGCAGGAAATACCCCGGTAATGGATGATTTGGGAAAAACCATGATACTGAAAAAAGTATTGATGAATGAGGAAAAAAATCTGGTATATTTCCGTAAAAATATACATAAAAAAGGCTATATAGCAGAAATAAAATCTTTTATATCGGAATTAATGCAATATGATGTTGGTCAGGAACAGTTGGAGGAAATGTTGGAGGTCGGGAAAGCGTATCCCATATTATATCAAAAGCTTCAGGACATTCAAGTTGCTTATAGTGCGTTTCAGGAATACATTGAAAATCATTATGTTACATCAGAGGAGGTTCTGTCCGTATTTGCGGACATAGTACAGGAATCAAAGTTGTTGAGAGATAGCGTCATTTATCTGGATGGGTTCACAGGATTTACCCCTGTACAATATCAATTATTACGGAGTTTGATGCGGGTTTGCGGACAAATATATGTAACTGTCACAATGGACAAGCGTGAGCCGTTATGGCATGTAGGAGAAAAATACAAGTTGCTCTACATGAGTAGAAAAACCATAGTCCATTTACGAAAACTTGCGGAGGAAGAACACTGCGACATGGGACCCGAAATATGGACAGGTCAAAAACTTAAGGAAACGCGATTTAAGGATGCACCGGCGCTGGCAGCATTAGAGCATAATTTATTTCGATACCCTGCCCAAAAAGCGGAGGGGGAAGTCAGAGAAATTTCCCTGCATTGTCTGCGCCAGCCGGAGACAGAGGTTCATTTTCTGGTGGAGGAAATACTTTCTTTGCGAGAGCAGGAGGGGTTCCGTTATCGTGACATTGCCGTAATCACCGGAGACATGGAGATATATGGCGTACTGGTGAAGGGAGCAATGGAAAAAGCAGGGCTCCCCTGTTTTGTCGACCAGAAAAAAAGTATACAGGTAAACCCGTTTGTGGACATGCTCTGCAGTGTGTTGGATGTTCTCCGCAAAGATTTCGATTATGAAAGCATTATGCGTTATCTGAAAAGCGGATTTGTAAGTGACAAAAGAGAGATTCAATTGCTGGAAAACTTTTTGCTCGCGTCGGGAATTCGCGGACATAAGAAATGGCAGGAAGAATGGGACGTAGAGTACATTTTTCGCAAGAAATCTGAGGAGACAGCGAAAGAAGCAGGGGCGGATATCAATCGTGTCAGGGAGGAGACGTGGAACAGATTGTCCGTACTGTATGGGCAGATTGCCAAGGGAAAACACACGGTTCGACAATTTGCAGATGCCTTGTGTGACTTTTTGGAGCAGGAAAATTTTTATGCGGAAATACAGGGGCGTGCCAAACGTTTTGAGGCAGAGGGAAACCGTGAGCAAGCCAAAGAATATGAGCAGATTTACGGAATCGTAATCAGTGTGTTAGAACGTCTGGTGGAGTTACTGGGCGAGGAGAGCATGAGCCTGAGTGAATTTCAGGAAATTTTGGATACGGGATTTAGTGAGGCGCGAATCGGTTTGATACCACCCGGGGTTGACCAGGTCATGGTGGGAGATTTATCCCGAACGAGGTTGCATAATATCAAATATTTATTTTTCCTGGGAATGAATGATGGAAATATTCCTGCGAGCAAGGGCAGTGGGGGAATCCTCTCCGATGGGGAGAGGGAGTTCTTCCGTAGCGAAGAATTTGAACTGGCGCCCACTGCCAGGGAGAAAATATATACAGAGCAATTGTATTTATATTTGTGTCTGACAAAGCCATCAAAGCATCTCTATCTGACATATTGCGAGACGGCGAATGACGGAAAGGCAATGCAACCGGCATATATTATAGACAGAATATGCCGGATTTTCCCGGGGCTGACTGTAAGTAACGATGAGAACCGGTCCGTCCGCTCACTGCTGGGAGATGATTTAGGCAGGAAATATCTGGTGCAGGG
Organism: Lachnospiraceae bacterium; assembly: GCA_022510685.1. Classification (GTDB taxonomy): domain Bacteria; phylum Bacillota; class Clostridia; order Lachnospirales; family Lachnospiraceae; genus Butyribacter. The sequence continues at coordinate 53,697 of JAFLTA010000011.1, forward strand.
ACTGCGTAGGGGATGGAAAGAAAATTCTGCATGGCAGGAGGTATACCGGCAGTATCGCATGATGGAGAAAGAGAATGAGTCCGGTTTTTTGGATAGGCTTGTGGATGCGGCACACTATATTTCACCGGCAGGCAATATTACGAAAAATGCTGCTAGGGCACTTTACCAAGAGATACTCACGGGAAGTACCTCTCAGTTTGAGCGATTTGCAGCATGTCCCTATGCATATTTCGTGCAGTACGGTTTAGGTCTGGAAGAACGCCAGGAACATCAGGTGGAGTTTTTTGATATCGGAAATATTGTCCACGAAGCATTAGAGCGGTATACGAAAACCCTGTTGGAAACGGGGGAGAGCTGGACAGATGTGAGTGAGGAACGACAACATATACTGGCAAATGAATGTCTGAATGCTACTGTGGAGGAATACAAAAACGGATTGCTTTATGACACGGAGAGAGATGCCAGCCTGATTGATAGGCTCCGGCGGATTTTACAGCGTACAGTGTGGGCGATTACCGAGCAGATGAAACTGGGAAAGTTCGAGACTGTGGAGAGTGAGTTGAGTTTCCGCATGAAAGAGGAGAAGCAGCAGTTGATTGGGCGGGTAGACCGTATTGATACGATGGAAGATAATGAAAATATTTACGTGAAAGTCATTGACTACAAGACGGGAAAGAAGGATATCTCTTTGTCGGAACTTTACTATGGGTTGCAGATGCAGCTCATGATTTACCTAAAGGCTACGGTGGATAAACACAAACGGAAAAGCAAAAAAATGGTCATCCCGGCAGGAGTCCTCTACTATCACATTGAAGACCCGCTCTTAAGTGCATATGCGGAAGGCGAAGAAAGGAGAAAACTGCTTTTGGAAGCGCTGCAAATGAATGGTCTGGTTAATGAGACGGACCCTATTCTTCCCTCATTGGATAACACGTTAGAGGGAGGAGAAGGGACGTTAGCAGCGTCAGTCAAATCCCTGGTAGTGCCTGTCGCCACAACGACAAAAGGGATGCTCAGGAAAAATGCCGGTACACTCACGACAGAAGAATTTCAGGAGTTGACAGCATACACAGAGGATAAGATAGAGGATATAGGACGGCGCATCCGGGCAGGAGAGACGGTTGCCAAACCGTTTCAGCGCATGGATAGTACCGGGACGAGAGCGTGTGATATTTGCGCCTATCATGGTATTTGCGGATTTGATGCCAGACTGGCGGGATATGAGTATCGAAAAATTTACAAAAAAACAAATGACGAAGTATTTGCGGCAATCAGGAATGAAAAGAAAAAAGGTAATTAGGACTTGGCGCAAAGCACTCTTTAGACAGGCAAACACTGTGATATTTCATAGCCGGGAGCAATAGGTACTTTGAATGGAGGAAAATTTTTATGCCGAATTGGACACAGGAACAGCAAAAAGTTATCGATTTACGGGATAGGAATATTCTGGTTTCTGCAGCAGCGGGTTCCGGGAAAACGGCAGTTTTAGTTGAGCGCATTATAAAAAAAATAACAGATGAAAAAAAGCCGGTGGACATAGACCGGCTGCTTGTGGTGACATTTACCAAGGCAGCGGCAGCAGAAATGCGTGCCCGTATCGGAGCGGCATTGGAAATGAGACTGCAGGAGGAGCCGGATAATGAAAATTTACAGCATCAGTTAAGTTTATTGCACAATGCGCAGATAACGACGATTGACAGTTTCTGTCAGTATATCATACGCAATTACTTTCATGTCATTGACTTGGAGCCCGGGTTTAAGGTGGCAGACGAAACCGATTTACAGCTCATACAGGAAAATGTATTGTCAGAGCTTTTGGAGGAAAAATATCGGATTGCCAGAGAGGAAAATGACCGGGGATTTTTAAATACGATGCAGATTTTTTCTACGGGGCGAACAGATAAAGATGTGGAAGATTTAGTGTTAAAGCTATACAGGCTTGCACAGAGTTATCCCTTTCCGGAGAAACAGCTGGAGCAATGGGCAGAAGGATATGCCGTAAACAGTGTGCAGGAATTGGAACAGTCAAAGTGGATGCAACAATATTTTGCAGATATAAAATGCAGTATAGCAGATTATGCAGCCATGGCAAAAAAAGCCGTGAATCTGTGTCTTGAGCAGGGGGGACCACAGGGGTATTTGCCGACGATACAGGCAGAAGCTGCGCAAATAGAAAACCTGCTTACAGCAGAGAGTATGGTGGAGTTATATGAGGGGCTCACAAAACTATCATTTGATAAGCTAAAGGCAGCCCGGGGAAAAGATATTGATGTAGACTTGCGTGATCAGGTCAAGGCTTTGCGTACAGCTTATAAGGATAAGGGAGTTCAGAGGCTGCAAGAGGAAATTTTTTATCAGTCACCGGAGGAAATGTTAAAGGATATCAAGGGTATGGAGGATCCTGTCCGGGAATTAGTACAGCTCGCCTTGGATTTTGGAGAGCACTTTGCCGCAAGGAAAATAGAGGAAGGCGTTATTGATTTTAATGACATGGAGCATTTTGCTCTGAAAACTCTGGTGGAGGAAGATGAGGAAGGGAATATAGTACCCGGTACCATTGCGAAGGAATTACAGGAGCACTACGAAGAAGTTCTCACAGATGAGTATCAGGACAGTAATTTTGTGCAGGAGATGATACTGACCAGTTTATGCCAAGGTGCTGAGAGCGGACCTTATCTTTTTATGGTGGGAGATGTGAAACAGAGCATTTATCAGTTTCGCCTGGCAAGACCGGACCTGTTTATGGAAAAATACCATACATTTTCTACGGGGGACAGTAAGAATCAGAGAATCGATTTGCGTAAGAATTTCCGGAGCAGAGCCTCTGTCCTGGAGTCAGCCAATTACATCTTTGAAAAGATTATGCGCACGGAGTTTGGCGGAATTGCGTATGATGATGCGGCAAGACTCGTGCCCGGAGCAGAGTTTGGAGAATGGGAAAAACGTACCGCAGATCAGACGGAAGTGATCCTCGTGGAGCAAAATGCCGAGGGTGCAGCAGGTACGGGAAAACGCTCTCTGGAAGCGGTGGCAATCGGAGAAAAAATCAGGGAAATGGTGCAGGGGGATACGCCTCTGTATATTCAAGATAAAACATCATACCGTCCCGTGCAGTATCGGGATATCGTCATTTTACTGCGCAGCCTGCAGGGCTGGTCGGAGGAATTTCAGGAGACGTTGGCAGAGATGGGGATTCCCGTATATGCCCCGAAAAAAACAGGATATTTTGCCACTTTGGAAGTTGAGACGATACTGAATTTCCTGCGTATTATTGATAATCCCAGACAGGATATTCCGTTGGCAGCAGTGCTTCGCTCCGGTCTGTTTGGATTGGAGGATGAGGAGCTGGCATATATTGGTGCCATGCCCGGACGCATCAATTTTTGGGACAGCGTATGCGCATGGGCTGAGGGGGAAGCACTATCTGAAACTATGCAAAATACACAGGAAAAGCTATCCCGTTTTTTGGATACATTAAAATATTATCAAGCCAAAGCGGAGTATGTATCCGTGTATGAACTTCTCCGGGAGATATACGATTCCACGGGCTACTATAGTATTATATCTGCCATGCCGGGAGGGGAGCAGCGCAGTGCCAATCTGGATATTTTGCTGCAGCAGGCGATAGAGTTTGCTGAAAACGGACACAGGGGAATCTTTGCGTTTTGCCGCTATATTGAAAAGTTGAGGAAATCAGATATTGATTTTGGAGAGGCATCGCTGAATGGGGAAGGAGCCAATGCCGTACAACTCGTGAGCATTCATAAAAGCAAGGGTCTGGAGTTTCCGGTAGTATTCGTCGCGGGTATGGGAAAGCAGTTCAATTTACAGGATTCCAGACGAAGGGTTTTGCTGGATATGGATTATGGTGTAGGTGCCAACTATGTGGATTTGGAACAGCGCTATACGCAGCCGACATTGCTCAAGCGTTTTATCGCCAGCCATATGATAGAGAACACCTTGACGGAGGAGGTGCGTATATTGTATGTGGCGCTGACGCGGGCGAAAGAAAAACTGATCATCACTGGCGTGGTGAAAGATTCGGCGAAAAAATTTCCGCTCTGGCAGCAAAAGGGGATGGTTTTCGGCAGGCAGGAGTTGTTAAATGCCGTAACATATTTAGACTGGATTATGCCTGCGATTTCCGGGCGCATGTCCTTTAAGAGATGTGCGGGCAAGTTATGCGACAGTGAGGAAAGTCTGCCATCAGAGGAAGTCATGCGTGAGGGCATTGACAGTGGAGATGCCGATTCTTTATTCCGTCTGAAAATCGTCTTTCCGGAGACGGAAACGACACAGGAGAAGGAAGAACTGGAACGTATCTTATGGCGCAGGGAGGAATTGAAAAACTGGGATATAGATATTACATATGATGAGGAGGTTGCTGCCGCCATGGAGAGGCAGAGGAGTTACCGCTACCCTTTTGCCGGAGAAAGCAAAATGCCGGTGAAAGTATCTGTATCGGAATTGAAACGGCGTATGCTGGAGCAGCAGGATATTCTTCTCCGTGATGAAGATAGTGATATAGAAGAAGCAGCAGCGTATGAAACGGACATATCGGAAATGCCACAACCGTCATTTCGCAGAGGCGAGGAAAAAATTTCCGGAGCAGCCAGGGGAACTCTTTATCATCTGGTGATGGAACATATTCCCTATGAGGAGCTGGATGATCAATACGATTTTTCAAATCTCCTGGTGCAGTTGGAGAGAGACGGTTATATTACAGCAGATGAGCGGGCAGAAATTTATACGGGAAGTCTGGCAAAGTTTGCAAAATCTTCGTTAGGAAAGCGGATGAAAAAGGCGGCACTAGCAGAAACTTTACATAGGGAAAAACAATTTATGGTAGGGATTCCCGCGACGGAAGTATTTCCGGATTTGGACAGCGAAGAAACCATTCTGGTACAGGGAATCATTGATGCCTGTTTTGAAGAAGAGGGAGAGTGGATTTTGGTGGACTATAAGACGGACTGGGTGAAATCCGGGCAGGAGAGGGAGCTTGTGGAAAAGTACCGGGAGCAGCTTGCCCGGTATGCAGGAGCATTGGAGCAGTTGACAGGAAAGAGAGTCCGGGAGAAATGGATTTACTCCTTTTCCCTGGGGAAAGCTATTAAGGGCTAAATTTTTACCCGGTAAACATGGGAGCGTCCCTCTTTGCGGACAAGCTCAATGGCACCGACATGCCGAAGCACCGTCATTGCCGTCTGTGCGTATCGCAGTGCCAGATGGGATGCTTTCCCGTAATCCTTTGCCGTAAATTCCTCGGGAAGCCCTTCGGGAATCATGCATTGATAATCATTTATACTGCCGATGTAGAATTCATCTACCAGTTCTTTGGGAATTCTGTCGTACCGGGAAGAACCCCGCTTTCGGTCGTTACTCCAGCCATTTAGCAGCCGGTATTCCTCCACGTCAATGAGGGGAAGGCACAGGTGCAGGTTGGGGTGGTCCAAATACATTTTTATCTTATATAGTTCATAAAAGGCATCATACTGGCTTCCCTTTTTGGGGGATTTGCGTTTCGCCGACACTTCTCCGGTTTCCTCATCAATCCAGTAAAGCCACTTTGTATGTACGATGGGATGTACAATAGTCACGGGATATTTTTCCAGAAAGCAATCTAATTTTCTCCTCATGGCATTCAGGCTGCGGGTTTGTATTTCTATGATTTCACTGTCACGTAATATGTCTGCCACGAAGTTGTCTACCGGAATTTCCTGATGCTGCGGGTCCGGTTCGTAGAAATTTTTCAGGACGGCATGCACCGTTTTTTCCGATAAAGTGCCAATCCCTTTTTGCAGACAATTCCGGTCTATCACTTTTGAGCAGGCATCGGCAAATAATTTTTTATCGTAATCTGAGACAGACATCACGCGCTCTCCTTCCATCATGCTATGAAGACGTCTGTAATTTTTCAAGCGAGCCTGATGAATCACTGATATCTTCACAACGACTGTGAATAATAACTATAGTATACATAGTTTTCCTGAAAAAGTACACACTAATTGGGACTGAATCCATATAGAAATGAGGTGGACTATGGAAGGAAAAATATTTCAAGGAGATTATGCAAAGCGACAGGAATACATCAGTAATCTGCTGGGTATCGGTCAAACTTTTGATATTCTGAAACGTGAAATTGTCATAGGCGATAAGCAGGTATCACTCTTTATTGTGGATGGGTTCTTAAAGGGGGAAGTCCTGGAAAAAATGATGGAGTATTTCTATTCTCTGAAAGGACAGGATATGCCGGACACCTATGATGAGTTTATTAAGAAATGTACCCCCTATGGAGACATTATTACCATCACGACACAGGAGGATTTTATTCACTATGTTTTGTCGGGACTGACCTGTATGCTGATTGAGGGATACGATGAAATTCTGGCAATCGATCTGCGGGAGTATCCGAGTCGAAGTGTACAGGAGCCGGATAAGGACAAAGTGTTGCGGGGCTCCCGGGATGGTTTCGTGGAATCTTTTATGTCAAATGTATCCCTGATAAGAAGGCGTATCAGAGATGTCAATTTAACCTTTGAAGTATTAAATTTGGGAAGCAGTTCCCGCACGGATATTTCTCTCGTGTATATGAAAAACCGTGTAAATGAAAAAGCTTTGAACATTATGAGAAAACGTCTGGATGAAATAACGGTGGACGCCCTGACTATGAATCAGGAAAGTCTGGCAGAGGTCCTGATGCCAAGAAACTGGTGGAATCCCTATCCTAAATTTAAGTATACGGAGAGACCGGATACGGCAGCAGCCAGTATATTGGAGGGAAGTGTTATCGTTTTAGTGGATAATTCCCCATCGGCTATGATTGTGCCTACGTCCCTTTTTGATATTATTGAGGACCCAAACGATTATTATTTACCGCCGGTCACAGGAACGTATTTGCGGATGACCCGTGTGGTGACAACATTTGTGGCACTTTTTTTAACGCCGGTTTATATATTATTGCTGGATAATCCGGGGTGGGTCCCCCAGTGGCTGGACTTTATCCTCATCAAGGATGAAATGAATATCCCACCGTTATTTCAGTTGTTGATATTAGAACTCGCCATTGACGGACTCCGGATGGCAGCAGTCAATACGCCGAATATGCTCAACACACCTCTCAGCATCGTGGCAGGTATCGTGTTCGGTGATTACACGGTAAATTCCGGCTGGTTTAATTCGGAGATTATGTTGTATATGGCATTTGTGGCGGTTGCAAATTATACCCAGAGCAATATGGAACTCGGCTATGCCATCAAGTTTCAGCGAATCTTATTGCTGATACTCACAGGAATTTTCGGATGGTGGGGATTTGTTGCCGGGGTAGTGTTGATGATCGTGGCGTTTTTCACCAATCGGACAATGGCGGGCAGAGGATACTTGTATCCGCTGATTCCCTTTGACGGACATCAGTTGTTCAAGCGGTTTTTCCGTGTCAGTTTGACGCAGAATGAAAAGGCAAGCCATCAGGGATAGAAGGTTTGAGTTAGCAGGATAACCAGGTCGATTTTTAATTGACCTGGTTATTTATGTATGATATTTTATTATAAATAGATTTAACGTCGTTATCTGTAAAAGCTTGCAGAGAGTATCTAATATCTGCAGATAACTGATTTTCAAAGCAGATTATACCTAAGAACGGAGGGCATCCCATGAAAGACAGAACGAAAAAAAGTGATTTAAAAAATTTTACTAAAAAAAGAAAGACAAAAAACAGTATCTTCAAGAAAACGCGGTGGCACAGAGTCATAGCCTGTGGACTGGTAACGGCAATCTTACTTACCATGTCATCTGTACAGAGCCTCGCCCAAACTGTACAGCAGGAAAGATACGCACAGAGCCTATTGCCGGAGGAACAAACATACACAGCCGGCGATTGCAGTATTACCTACGACACGGTGGAGCAGAGTGGCGCATCCACGAAGATTTCCTGTGCAGTCACCAACCGGGGAGAGCGTCCCGTAGAGCGGTGGCAGTTACGTTTTTATTATCCATATATTATCCAGAACTTACATGATATCAGAGTACAATCCCATGAGAACTTATATTATACGCTGGTTCCCACAGAGGACATAGAGAAAATCCTGCCGGGTGAGACGGTGGAATTCCGCTTTACGATAAGCTCTTTGTGCATGCCGGAGGCACCGGAGGAAATGGAACTGGTGGTCAATGAGGAAGAGTTTGCACCGCTTCCTACAGCGACACCGGTACCTACAGCGACACCAACACCTGTGCCTACAGCAACACCAGTGCCTACAGTGACACCGACCGCTACAGTTGCGCCAACGGAGGTATCTGTGCCAACTGCGACAGTTGCACCGACAGCGACACCAGTACCAACAGCAATCGCAACAGTTACGCCAATCGCTACAGTAACACCGGTACCGGCAGCAACTGTAACCCCTGCACCGACTGCGACAGTTGTGCCGACGGAGACTCCTGCGCCAACAGTGACAGCTATCCATGCACCAACGGTGTCCCCTGTGCCGACGGCTACAGTTACGCTTATGCCTAGCGCTGCGCCTGTGGTGGAAGTGACGCCTGCATATTCTACCATAGTAGTAGAAACAGCTTCGCCACAGCCAACAGTACAGCCAACCCCGGATGCTACCGCAGAGCCTACAGAAGAGCCAACCCCGGATGCTACCGCAGAACCGGCAGAGGATCTTTATATTTATACGGATACGGTGATTAACGAAGACATCGTGTGCGGAAACCTGTTCCTCATGGGAGGACGTCTCACCATGAGCGGACATACTGTCACCGTACAAAAGGACTATTTTCAAAATGAAGGACAAACTAATATAATTGGTACAAATCTTATTGTAGGACGAAATACACATATCAATTAGAGAGGAACGCTGCATTTGGGAGGCGACCTGATACAGGAAGACAGCGGATGCGCAACCAGCCTTGTCGTAGAAAATATTTTCCAAATCCAGATGGAAGGAAAAGAAAACCAGCGGATAGAGTTGGCATATCCGGAAAGCGTGACCCTGGGAACCATGGACTTCCGGGAAAGCGCGGGTGTAAAAATCGTACCGGATGAAATCCATGGACGTGAACTCTCCGGGTTTGAAAAGATTGTGTGGAAAGAAAGACAGGAATTTTATCTGTCAAGCGTCAGCCTGCGAAAGGACGAGACCATCCACTGCGGAACAGTGG
>JAFLTA010000011.1:62958-71426 GCA_022510685.1 Lachnospiraceae bacterium
TATCTGTCAAGCGTCAGCCTGCGAAAGGACGAGACCATCCACTGCGGAACAGTGGAATGGCATGGAGGGCGTATCTCTGCAAACTGGTATGATTTAACCGTAAAAGGAAACATGGAGGTGACAGACTCAAGCCGTCTGAATGTCAACTCCGGAAAGATTATTGTCGAAAAGGATCTGACCATAAAAGATGGGGGGATGGAGGTATTGGGAGACTCACAGCTCCATGTGGGAGGAGACCTCCGTATCGGTGAACAGGGGCAGCTCAGTACAGACTGGACCGGAGGTGGAAATCCGGATCTTTATGTGCAGGAAAATCTAGTGGTGAACTCTCTCAAACAGACCAACCTGAAATACGGAACACTTTTTTTGGAGGGAGACCTGATACAGGAAGACAGCGGCTATGAAACCAGTCTGAATGTGACAAACAATTTTCGTATAGAGTGTGTAGGGGAGGGAATTCAAACTATAGATTTGGCATATCCGGACTGCGTACCGCTGGGAACAATGGATTTCCGGAACAGTATGGGAGTAGAAATCGTAGCGGATGAAATTCATGGACGTGAACTCATCGGGTTTGAAAAAATCGTATGGAAAGAAAAACAGAAATTCTATCTGACAAACGTCAGCCTGCGAAAGGACGAGACCATCCATTGCGAAACGGTAGATTGGCATGTAGGGAGGCTCTCTGTAGGTCAGTATCATTTGACAGTAAAGGGAAACTTGGAGATGACAGGCTCGAGCCGTCTGGATGTCAACTCTGGAACCCTCACTGTAGAAAAGAACCTGACCATAAAAGATGGAAAGATGGATGTGTTGGGAGATTCACAGCTCCATGTGAAAGGAGACTTCCGTATCGGTGAACAGGGACAGCTCAGTACAGACTGGACCGGAAGTGGATATCCGGAGCTTTATGTGCAGGGGGATATGGTGGTAAACTCCGCCAAGCAGAGTATTCTAAAGTATGGAACCCTTAGACTTGAAGGAGATTTTGTTCAGATAGATGATTCCGATATAGAAAACCTGAAAATAGAGTATGCTTTTAATGTTGTGCTTGAAGGGAAAAACCGGCAGACTATAAATTTGGAGGGTGTAGAGAGCATTCCCGATCTTGATTTAAGCGAGAGTAAAGAAGTATATCTTGCCGGGGATTACAGTGGTCGTGAGCTGGAGGGAGTGGAAAAAATAGTCTGCGATGGTGAAACAGTATATCTGGACTATACAGAAGCAGTCACCAGCAGTGACGGAACCATTGACGGCAGTCTGAAGTGCTATGGAAAGCTGATTGTCAACTGGCACACTTTGACTATCAAAGGAAAATACACCCAGTATGGCGGCACCCTTGTCAAAAACGGCGGAAAGCTGGTTACTGCCGGAGACTTCACAGCAGCTAAAGCCGAAGTGGAACTTGAGGATGGAACCATTCACGTAAAAGGGGATACCAATATCAAGAAGAATGCATGCATCAATATGCGTGCATTTGAAAAAAGTCATTTCCGGACAGACGGTGACTATACCAGTGCCAGCCGCAGGGATGACTATTCCACGGGAGGAGGCACCCTGGAAGTAAAAGGAGACCTGATCAAGGAAGATTCAGCAACCTCTTTCGGATTGTATTTAAGTGGTACGCATCTGTTTTTTTCCGGGAGCCATGAGCAGTCGGTCAAGACGAAGGATGCAGAATTCGGATCGGTAGCAAGCATTGACATGAGACAAAGTGATGTTGTTTCCTTTTCCTGTCGTTCAATCCATACCATGAAGATACGTGGGTTTTCACACATCAAAACAGACGAAAGTAACAATGCCCTTATGTTGTGCAATTCTTCAATCCATCTGGAGGAAGATGATTCATACAACGGGGATATCATGCTGTTCAATTCAAACTTTGACTGCAACGGAAAAAGCTTTCATATAAGCGGCAGCCTGGAACAGACAGATAGTACTATGATTCTGAATGGCGGCGGTTTGTATATAGGGAAACATTATAGTATAATGGGTAATGGATATCTGAGGATGACTCAAGAGAGTGAACTACTCCATGTAGACGGCACTTTCTCTACTTGTGCCGAGCAGAGCCATGACCGTCTGTTGACCAACGGACGCATGGAACTGGGAGGTAATTTCAATCAGACTGGGAATGAAAACTCCTTCAAAACAACGGGAGGTTTCGTCATTGCCTTTATAGGTGAGAAGGAACAGCTTGTATGCTTCAAGACCTACGAGTACGCTGGATTTGCCAATATTGACCCGAAATACAATGAGTTTATGCGAACTGAAGAACCTGATGAATTAATGGACAGGGTAATATATCGAATTAGCAAAGGATTCATATCCGGGCTGAAAGAGGCATCGGGAATTGAAATTCTGGAAGATATAGCCAATAATTATGCGATGCTGCTGGGAATTGGTACTTTAGTTGCTGCTTCTGTCGTATTCTGGCCAGTAGGGCTCGTTCTATCGGTATGCATAGCAATATATAGTATATTTATCATTGCAAAATCAGCAGGAGGGATCTACAGCACACTGACGGGAGACGGGGACATTTATGACAAGGCGGAGGCTTTCGGTCATGATGCGGCATTGATGCTGGTTTCTGTCTTTTTCCTGAAAGGCTCTGTTGATGGAATGGCAAAGAACATCTCTGCCTGCAAAAATGCCGTCAAAGGTCTGATTGGTCGTATAAAACGCTTTAACCTATTGGAGTTCCTGGGAACAGCTACCAGCTATGAGACGATTGTGGACTATGAAAGTTTCATTAAATATGCCTCAGAATTTGCAGAAGCGGATGCCTTGAGCTACATAAAGACTGTAGCGAAAGAAACGGATAGCATAGAGACCCTAAAGAAGGTGGGGAAACTGCTTGAGGAAGGGAAAGGAAAACTTGGCAGGCTTCTGAAGCTGGATGAGGTAAAGGTAGGAGTGGAGACGCTGCTGGAGGGTGGAGATGTAGCAAAGGCTCTGGCTGCGGTTGAAGAGTTTAAAGCTGGAGGCTATATTACAAATATTGTCGATGATATTGATAATATTGCACAAGAAATTATCGATATAAACAAAAAATATTCTGATGGTTTTGAGATGAATAATAGTGTACATAATATACTTAATTCGGCCTCTTATTATGACGATCCATATGAGCAGGTGGCAGCGGTTATTAGAAGTATTTCAGATCATGCTTTTGCAAATGGCAATAAAAGAACAGCATTTGATACCTTAAATTTGTTATTAAATAAGCTTAGATTAAAGGATATATTAACTGATGCTCAAAAATGGGATTTGATTTATGATATCGCTGAAGGGAGAATAAAAAATGTTAAAAATATTGCCAGCATTCTTAGTGGAAAATAATGCTAAATTACTTATTAAATATGATGGTGAACGAATTATAAAACAATATACAATACGCATATTGTTTAATGACCTAAATTTTAGTAGCTTAGGTAAGGACACCGATTCACCGTATTCACTGTTAAGTGATATATTTAAGGAAAACAAAAAAATTTTAGATGAGGTTTTGAATTTTTTTTCAAATGAAATAATGCCAAGTATTGAAAATACAAAAGATAAATTTGGAGATAAATGTATTATGTCTGTGTTATTGGAAGAGAGGAACAATAATATCATTTATACATTACATATTCAAACGGTGAAAGGTACAAAACACGATTGTGGAATTAATTATATTGAATTGCACAATAAAATGTTAATGGAAGAAATATAAGCTGGTAAAAAGTTGAGAGCTCTATCTGGAGGAGAATGTCTCTTACAACGGTGATGTCGTGCTGTCCAACACGAATTTTTTCTGCGACGGATATACCTTTCACATATATGGCAGTCTTGACCAGGCTGACAGTACCATGGTTCTGGATGGTGACTGTTTGTACATAGGGAACAATTATAGTATAATTGGTACGGGTTATCTGAAGATGACCCATAAACATGATATACTCCGTGTAGATGGCACCTTCTCTACCGATGCTGTCCAGAGCCACGACGGTCTGCTGACCAACGGACGTATGGAACTGTGGGGGCACTTCAATCAGGAAGGGCACCAGTTCTCTTTCCGAACAGCAGAAAACTTCGTCATTGCCTTTATGGGTGACAAACATTACGTATCCTTTGCAGAAGAAAGTATGCAGGATTTGCCAATGTTGACCCGGGCCACAGTGATTATTTACGAAGTGATATACCTGGAGGAAAAGACAGCATATTGACGGGAGATGGAGACATTTATGATAATGCGGAGGCTTTCGCCCATGACGCAGCACTGCTGCTTGTTTCTGTCTTTTTCCTGAATGGTTCGGTTGATTCAATAGCAAAGAACATCACGACCTGTAAGAACATCATCAAAGGTCTGCTTGGTCGCGTAAAACGATTTAATCCGCTGGAATTTCTGGGGGTAGCCACCAGCTATGAGGCGATTGTGGACTATGAAGACTTCATAAAGTATGTCACAGAATTTGTAGAAGCGGATGCATTGAACTACATAAAGAGTGTAGTGAAGGAAACGGATATAAATCAGAATATCAATAGTGATATATTAATTACATCTGAGGTATATGATGATATATGTATATTGAAAGACCAGGAAATAATATGGTCGACTGATCCTGAAACAGGTAATGAAAAAAAAGTATGGTTTGGTTTCGCTTAGTGAAACAATAATAAATCGGAAATATGTTGATGAAATTATTCTCTAATAAAGGATGTGAGGAAATGAATATAGAAACACTAATTGAAGCAATGAAAAAAAGACCTAAGATGTTTGTAGAGGAAGAAAAAATAGAATATATATTTTACTTTCTTTTTGGATATTGTTCTTCTAATTTAGATGATGACCTTGATAAATATTTTTGTATGTGGTTTGGTAAATGGCTAATAAGATGGATTAAAGAACATATTGATGAGCAATATGTACCTAAAACGGCATTGTGGCATCATGATATTAAGATGATAGCTGGTGATAAACAAGATGAAGCAAAGTTTTTTTATGATTTATGTGATGAATTTTTTGAAGATTACAGGAAAAGAAGAGGGTATTTTGCACAAAATAAATTTTAATTATGTTAATGAAATTATACTGTTAAAAAGAAGGGAAAGATAATTATATGAAAATTATGGAAAGGTTTGTAGAATAGCTATTACGATTGGTGATAATGGTTTTCCGCCTGAATTACAGGATGATTATACTTTGGTTTCTGCTTTTGAACATATAGAAGATACCTATGAGTCCTTATTTATAAACAATAAAATAGAATTTAGTTTCATAGGATTTGAAAATAATGAACAAAAGGAGTTGTTTGGTCAAGAAATGATTGCTGCAATAAAACTATTAAAAAGCAAAACCAAAGATAAGTATGTAATTAAGGAAGATTGGAGATATATTTTGGAGGAATAGGAGGTGAATGTAATGGCTAGGATGACTTGCTCATGCGGAAAACAATTGAGCAATCATGAGGCTCCTAACGACATTGAATTATGGGTTTACACGGATAAGGAGTGGGATGAAATGTTTGATTGTGAAAGCATTGAACCATGGAAAATACCAATGCCTAAGTATGAGGTATGGAGATGCCCTGATTGTAAACGCATATATGTATTTGAGGATGGTAATGCAGCGCCAGTGATGGTATATCGGTTGGAAAAACAGGATTAAAGTTAGTGGCATGATACAATTTGTAAAGAAGCAGAAGTATCAGATTCAGAGCATAACCTTTTATGAGGGAACAAGTCTGGATGGTTTTATCTATGTAGAAAGGATAAAATTCGGAACCAACGGACGCATGGAACCGGGAGGACACTAGCAAAGAATATCCCTGTTTGAAAAAAAGACTTGACATAGTATTAAAATTATAATATCATAGCGTTGAGTGATATTATATATATGTTAATATCATGATGGGAATTAAAAATAGAAATACGAAAGGGGGAGGGTGTAAGTATGCATAGTAAAACTACAAATGAGATGATAAGGGATATAGTCGGGGAGTTTATCAATTATTTTGGAGGTAGAGTTAGTGAGTTTTCTGTTGGAAATGACTTAAACGGGGATTCACAGCAAAGCTCTTTCCATATCATTTTTAAAGCATATAATTACTTTCCAATGCAGTTTCACTATGACAACGGGGAATTTGGATGTTGCATTCTGACGGATGAAGATATGGTAATAGAATTAGAATTGTCGCAAAAACACTGGGAAAGTACAGATTTTAACCGGTATCTTAAAGAATTGAAAGAGGAAATAGAGTTGAGGATACCGGATAAATTTCTAAGAGCGCGAGGATGGCTGTAAATGTATTGTGGCAAGTGATTTAATGGCTTAGTAGAGTGAGATGATAGAAAGGAAGGTTGTATGATTAGAAAAAGTGCAGAAGAAATGGCAGACTTTATGATGACCGCGCTTAAGAATTATTTTGGAGACAGAGTTGACAGTTTTCGTATTGAGAATGTCATGAACGAGCCAGCACGTTTTAGATGTTTTTGGATTAAATTTAAAGCTTATGATTACTTTCCGATTATTTTAACTTATGATGCGGGAAGTTTTGGATGCACAATTTTAATGGGAAAATATGGAGCTACTCTAAGAAATTCACAACAATGGTGGGAGAAAGCAAATTTAGATGTTTTTCTTAAGGAATTAAAAGAAGAAATAGAGTTGCGAATACCAGATAAATTTTTAAAAGCAAAAGGGTGGTTATGATGTTAGTAATGATTCATACTATCATGTAATGAAATAAACTTGAGGAGAGATGTGTTATGAACTATAGTATATTCAAGGGTAAAATAAAGAATGTTCTTCCTGATTTGAGTCATTCTAGTAATACTGTCGGAATGCATAATGACAGTGATGACTATAATAAAATTGCGAAAATGGCAGTATGTATTAATAATAAAATAAGAGACTATTTTGGGAACAGGGTTGATGATTTTGGTGTAGAAGAAATAAGTGAGGACTTAAATAATATTACTTTTACTATTTCTTTTAGAGCATATGAGTCGTATTCAATATTTTTACTTAATAATTTAGGAAACTATAGTTGTTATTTTATGATCGGTGGGGTTAAATTTAATTTTAAAAGTGCACACAAGTATCTTGAATCTGGGGATTATGAGACTTTATTTAGTGAGATAAAACATGAACTAGAATTACGATTGCCGGATAAATTTCTTGAGGCGAGAGGATGGCTATAATAATATAGAGTGGCATTGATGAATTAATTGCTTCTGCAGGGGAGCATGTGGACGATAATGCCTTGAAGTATCTGCAGAGTGAACTGGGTGAAAGTATAGATGACATTGACCGGTTGGGTCAGTATGGTGAACCGGAAGGAAATTTTTAGGTAATGCAACGGATACCTTTGAGATGAGAGCCTTGGCACCACACAGTGAAAATGCGGAAGTTCACTATTATCAATTGATAAAAGATTATTCCATCACAACTGGAAAAGTAGCACCATGGTTTGGTTTTTCCGGAGGTGGAGAACAGTTTTTGGTGTATGAGTCAGAAAATAAGATGCTTTCGATAAAAGAGATGATAAAAGAGAAAATATTGGTAGACATTACAGATTTGGTCGAGAAAGGAGTAATTAAAATTGATTGAAATAATCAAGCAGTTACTGAGGGAACACGAAAATGATGTGCATATATCAAAAAATGATGATTTTATAATGATATATGAAGGTGTGTATCCGGAGGACTGTATAAAAATCATAACCGGTAAACAGAAATATTTAGTTTTGGATGTATGCAGAGATAAAGAACACGTATTGCGGGAAACAGAGAATAAAAATGAAGCAGCTGTTTATGCAGCTGTTTTGTATAAGAGTTTCTATGATATTAGACTATACATGAAAATAGACAGACGAAATTATGGAATTATTCGAAATTATGTTAAAGCCGGAGAAGAAAACAAAGCATTGAAATTTACTACAGATAAATTTCCGGATTCTGTATTTTCGATTGATTATGAAGATAAAAGCAAGATATCCCTGATACGAGATGGAGACAAAGCGCATGTCAAGTATGGTGGGAAATATATTGTTAAAGATCGAAATCTTGCTGCTTCATATGGAGTATTAAATACTTATACGGGGGAATTATATTATATAAACGAATTTTATGAAAATAGAATAAAGCCAATTGATTGTGCCATAAGTCATGAGGACATTTGCAGGTTATATATTTTAAAAGAATAAACTATTCTTGCAAAGAATTATGACAAGGCGGAGGCTTTCGGTCATGATGCGGCATTGATGATCGTATCTATTGCATTCATGGCAGGTTCCGTTAATTCAATAGCAAAGAGTATCCCAGCCTGCAAAAATGCCATCAAAGGTCTGGTTGGCCGTATAAAACGATTTCTCCCGCTGGAATTTCTGGGGACAGCCACCAGCTATGAGGCGATTGTGGACTATGAAGGCTTCATAAAGTATGTCACAGAATTTGTAGAAGCGGATGCATTGAACTACATAAAG